>JAOZSF010000115.1:5434-6670 GCA_029939815.1 bacterium | reverse complement strand
CCGACAACGGTTACCCGTAATCTTTTTCCTTTATTTTTTCGCTGAATTGTATGTTGTACAAAACTTCTGCAACTCATAACTCCCGGGATAGCAAGCGCCCGATAAACAAGATTTGGTGGAACGCGTGAAAGTTCCGCAAAAGGGCCACGCGTATTATGTTGAACGATCCACACATCTGCGCCGATATTATCTATAAGCAAAGTAGCGTCTTCGATAATTCCACGGTATATTCCGCCCATGCCCATAACAATCATCAGAAGCATACCGATACCGATAGAAGTAAAAATGAATCTTCCGAGATTATGCCGAATATCTTTAACTGCGAGATTCATTTAACAATTATCCTCGAATGATTTTTCAATTTATCTTTTAAATTTACAGGAATAAGAACTTTATCTCCTGCTTTCAAACCGGAGGTAATTTCTATTAAATTGTTACCGTTCAATCCGGTTTTAACAGGTGTCCACTTGGCTTTCCCGTTTTTATCGACAAAAACTCCCGAAATATTTTTTTCCCATTTTATATATTTTTCCGGAATAAATAAAACATTTTCTTTTCTCCGGGTTTCGATATAAACTTCAGCTCGTTGGCCAATAGCCCAATTCACAGGCAATTCATTCACGTACACATCAGCAATAAATTCCCTGGTTTCTTTATCAACTTCAATCGCTATACGCGCAACTTTCCCATGATAAATATTTTTAGGTTCGGAGCGGAAAATTATTTTTGCCGGCTGTCCTTTTTTTAATTTATCTAATTCTGTTTCTCCAACCCATGCTCTAATCCAAAGAACATTTGTTGAAATCAACGATAAGATTTCACTTCCCGGAACAACAATATTTCCGGGATCGCGTTTTCGTTCCGTAATTATTCCGTCAAAAGGCGCACGTATTTGACTGTCATCAAATTGAGATTTTCGCAGTTCTAATGTCTTTTTTGCCTCAACAACTTTGTTCTCCGATTCAATCACCGCTGCTTCAGCACGTTGATATCTTGACCTTGCTATTTTTAATTCTTCATCTGCTTTATCAAATTCTTCCTGACTTATTGTATGATTTATAACAAGCTTTTTATACCGTTCATACGTTTTTTCCGCATTATTTAAAACAGCTTTACTGTACTCTAAATCTTTCCTAAGTTTATCTACTGCTGATTCCACTGTTGTAAGGGTTGCTTTTGCTACCGCGACCTGCAATGCCAGCGTTTTGTCATCAAGTGTTGCCACCAATTGATTAG
>JAOZSF010000115.1:0-5334 GCA_029939815.1 bacterium | reverse complement strand
ATTGATTAGATTAATATACTTTAACTTACACCAATATGGTATCATTTATAAATATATTTGTCAAGAAGATTTATATTTTTTCTTCTTACTTGATTTTAAATAGAAGTTCTAGTATAATTCGTAACATTACGAAATTTCGTATAACTTTGCTTAAAATAAAATTTTAATCTTAAAAATAAAATATGATTTCTTTATTTCAAACTCCCGCCGCTAATGAGGAACTGATCCGCTATTGCGGGGATTCAATTACATTTTTATTAGATATTTCCGATCCGCAGGAAGGCAGCGCTTTCCTGCGGACAAATATCGGTAACGCAAAAACCCATCGTAAAGAAATAATTGATTGCGTTGAAAAAGACATCCCGCGCCTTGATTCCGACTGGCATGATATTAAAATGGAGAAAATCTCTGACACAGAGTTTTCTATAACTTTACCATTAATCGAGGTTGGTGTTTTTGCAGCCAAAACATTTTTTAAAGAACCGGAAAACAAAAAAATAATCTGGCCGCAGGGCGAAAATGTCAAAATTAAAGTTGAGCCCGCCGATACAATAGCCGGCAACTCAATTTACACAGCTTTCGTCCGGCAATTTAAAGATGCCGACTCAAATGTGAAAGAAGGTACTTTCCGCAATCTTATTAAAAAACTTGACCTCATAATTAACAATCTTGGTTTTAGTAATATTCAATTGCTGCCTATTCATCCTGTCCCGACTTCCTTCGCAAAAATGGGTGAGTACGGAAGTCCGTTTGCGGTTCTTGATTTAAAGAACGTCAACCCCGCTTACGCCGAATTTGACACGCGCGCAACGCCAATGCAGCAATTTGGAGAACTTGTTGACGCGATACATTTACGTTCCGCGAAAATTTTTCTTGATATACCTATAAATCATACCGGCTGGGCTTCCTGGCTGCAAATTCATCATCCGGAATGGTATGTGCATAATCCCGACGGAACATTTAAATCTCCCGGAGCATGGGGAGTTGTTTGGGAAGATTTATCGGAACTTGATTACAAACACAAAAAATTATGGGAACACATGGCAGACGTTTTCCTTTTCTGGTGCAGAAGAGGAGTTGACGGCTTTCGCTGCGATGCGGGTTATATGATTCCACAACCGGTTTGGGAATATATTGTAGCAAAAGTCCGCGAAGAGTTCCCCAACACTATTTTTATGCTTGAAGGGTTGGGCGGAAAAATTTCCACAACCGAAAATCTACTTGCAGAAGCCGACCTGAACTGGGCTTATTCAGAACTTTTCCAAAATTATGATCGCTCACAAATCGAAAATTATTTGCCTTCCTGCATTACCCGTTCAGAAAAGAAAGGACTGCAAATTCATTTTGCGGAAACACATGACAACTCTCGTCTTGCCGCAAAGTCAAACTGTTACGCGAAAATGCGTACCGGAATAGCAGCTCTCTTCTCTCAGAACGGTGGTTTTGGAATTACAGCCGGTGTGGAATGGTATGCAACGGAGAAGATTGATGTTCATCAATTAAATTCGCTGAACTGGGGCGCCGAAGAAAATCAAATTGATTTTATAAAAAATTTGAATGAAATCCTGACTACACAACCCGCATTTTTTGCTGACGCAAAGCTACGAATGATCCAGCACGGAAATCATAACGGAATTGTTTTGCTCCGTCAAACCGAAAATGAAGATGATGTTGTTTTAGTTGTTGCAAATCTGGATGACAAAAATGAAAGTTTTATTTCGTGGCGCAGTGACGACTTTCCAAAAACAAATTTTATTAATTTAATTTCCGGAAAAGAAATTGTCATTGAAAATAACGGCGACCTTTCAGGTGTTAATACAAAGCCGGGTGAAATTCTTTGTTTAGTAAGCCGCATTTCAGAATGTGGCAAGTACGCTGTTAAAGACCAACGATTCAAAGAAAAAGCGTTAGAGATTATAAACTGTCAATCAAATTTAAAAAAAGAAGTGTTATTGAGTGGGTTGCATAAAGATCCATCGGAATTTGTTTCTGAAATCATGGATCTACCTGTTCCTTTGTGTATCACTAAATGGAATTATCCGCAGGATTTAATGCGGGAAGCGGTAGTTCCGGCATCTCATTTTCTATTCTTGCAATCGGAATTTCCATTTAATGTAAAAATTTTCACCGGTGAAAAAGTTTTAAGATCCGAAAACAGTTTATTCGCAGAAACAAATTTTGTTTTATTAACTCCAAATACTTTTTCGGAAAGCAAAGAATATAATTTACAATTTACTTTTTATCTCCCAAATAAAACCGAACATTGTGAAAGTAAAATTCTAATTTTATTTCCCAATAATAAATTAGAGCTTAAATCCTGTTATTCTAAAAAAGATGTGCTAAAAAAGAACGCTTATGCTCTTTTAACTAACGGGCGTGGCGCTATGGCTCAGATTCGCGGCGAATGGGGAGTTTTAAAAAGTAAATACGATTCTTTTCTCGCGGCAAATCTTCATCCAAATTGTCCTGTTGACCGGCACATCTTTTTCACCCGGTGTCGCGCGTGGATTGTCTGCAGTGATTACAGTTGTGAAATAAGCATTGATAATTTAATATCTTTTGAAAAGCTATCGGGCAACTCTGCAAAATGGATTTTTACCCTTCCGGTTGGTCAAGGAGCAACTGTTGATTTAGCCATTGAACTTAAAATTGTAGAAAATGAAAATATTTCCATCGTCAAATTTTGTCGAATGCAATCGACCAAAAATGCTGATTGTAAATTAGACAGCAAAATACCTGTTAAAATTATTGTTCGCCCTGATATTGAGAATAGAAATTTTCATCATGTTACAAAAGCTTATGCCGGTTTAGAACAGGAATTCCCTGAAGCAATAAGACCTGAAGAAAAAGGTTTTGCTTTTTCTCCTCCGGAAAAACCGGCATTTAAAATGTCAGCGGCAAAAGGTAAATTCGTTGTCGAGCCGGAATGGCAATATATGATTCACCTTTCTGAAGAGGCAGAACGCGGATTGGAAGACTGTACAGATTTATTCAGTCCCGGATATTTTTCTTTTGGACTCGTTGATGGAGAAAACGTGGAAATATCGGCAGAAACGATTGATGAAACGGTCAAAACAGACAAAACGGATGCCGGCTGTAAGAATAAATTGAAAGCGGCGATTAATCAATTTATTGTTAAGCGGGATGATTCTTTAACGGTAATTGCCGGCTATCCCTGGTTTTTAGATTGGGGACGCGATACTCTAATCGCATTGCGCGGAATAATTTCCGCAGGATTTATTTCCGAGGCAAAAGAAATTCTGTTGCAATTCGCCAAATTTGAAGAGAACGGCACTTTGCCAAATATGATTCGCGGGACCGACCAATCCGACCGCGACACGTCCGATGCGCCGTTATGGTTTTTTGTTGCGTGTTCTGATTTTACAGAAGCGAGCGGGAACAAAAAACTACTAAGCGAAGATTGTAATGGCAGAACTGTTGAAAAAGTTTTAGAGTCAATTATCGAAAATTATATTAACGGAACGCCAAACGGTATAAAAATGGATAAAGAAAGCGGATTGGTTTTTAGTCCTTCGCATTTTACCTGGATGGATACGAATCATCCTGCGGGAACGCCGCGCGAAGGTTATCCTATAGAAATCCAGTCGTTATGGTTTTTTGCGTTAGACTTTTATTTTAAAATTTCCGGAGACAAGAAATATAAAAAACTTTCTGAAAAAGTCAGTGATTCAATCTCAGAATTGTTTACTAAAAATCCAAACGGATGTCTTTCAGACTGCTTATACGCCGGACCGGGCATTCCGGCGGAAAATGCCGCTCCTGACGATGCAATTCGCTCAAATCAATTATTCGCGATAACTTTAGGCGCGGTGAAAAATAAACGTTTGTGCGAGAAAATTATAACGACTTCAGAACAACTATTAATTCCCGGCGCGATAAGAAGTTTAGCGAATTTACCGGTAACATATCCCCTGCCTGTACTTCGTGACGGCGAACTTTTGAACGACCCGATGAATCCTTATTTTGGAAAATATACCGGAGATGAAGACACAAGAAGAAAAGCGGCATATCATAATGGCACAGCATGGACATGGCCGTTTCCTTCTTTTGCCGAAGCTCTTTTAACAACTTACGGCAACAAAGCCGTAAAAACCGCGAAATCGATTTTACTCAGTAGCGAAATCATTTTAGAAGACGGCTGTGTTCTTCAGATTCCTGAAATTATTGACGGGAATTTACCTCACACGTTAAAAGGTTGCGGTGCACAGGCTTGGGGAGTAACTGAATTATACCGTTTACTTAAAAATACAAATTTGATATAATTCTTCATTCAAACTAAATGTTATATTAACTTAGTTTTAACAACAAAAAGATAAAATCTAAAAGATTTATCACTAAACACTATAATTTATTAATATTAAACTTAAACAAAAATTATGAAAAAGAAAACAACAAAAAAAGTAGTGAAAAAGGCAGTAAAGAAGGCTGTAAAGAAGGCTGTAAAGAAGGCTGTAAAGAAAACTGTGAAAAAAGCTGTGAAGAAAACAACAAAAAAGACCGTTAAAAAACTTAACCCAAATGAAAAACTCGTTAAATTTCAAATCCAGGCCGAAGCCGGAAGCGAAGTTTATGTTGCCGGTTCATTTAATGCATGGGATCCTAAAGCAAACAAACTGCGTAAAGTCAAAGATATGTACGCTACTTCTATTGTTTTGCCAAAAGGTCGTCATGAATACAAATTTGTAATTAACGGTGTTTGGCATGTAGATCCTAACTGCCCTGAATGGCAGCCGAACAGCATGGGCTCAATTAATAGTTTACTAACTGTTGAATAATATTATATGAAAAAAATACAATTATTCAATATTTCGGCATCGATTCCGGAAAGCTTAAGCTTTCTGGAAACTTTGTCAAAAAATCTTTGGTGGTCATGGAATTTGGACGCGGTTGAGCTGTTCAAACGCATTGAACCTGATCTTTGGAAAACCGCGCGTTCCAATCCGCACATTCTTTTAAATTCTGTTTCGCAGGAGAGATTCGACACTCTGGCTGTTGATAAAGATTTCTTAGAACATCTTGACAGAGTTAAGAAGTTATATGAAAACGAGGCAGTTCGAACATCGGAAAGCAATGAACCTGTTACGGCTTATTTTTCTCTCGAATTCGGAATTCACGAAAGTTTGAAATTATATTCGGGAGGATTGGGTGTACTTGCAGGTGATCATTTAAAATCGTCTTCCGACCTTCAGATTCCACTTGTAGGAATTTGTCTTTTATATCGTCAGGGATATTTTTCTCAGTATTTAAATAATGAGGGCATGCAGCAGGAAAATTATTCAGATACCGATGTCTATAATCTTCCTATTGAAAATG
>JAOZSF010000114.1 GCA_029939815.1 bacterium | reverse complement strand
ATATCTCTGCGCCAGATATCTTTTCTGTTGACGATTTCAATCCCTTCGAACTCACGTTGTTTTGCGAATTCGATGATTTTGGACAGATTCATGCGTCCACCTTGGATCGCAGGTCCAAAACTGTCTGTTGTTAAACCTAATTTCATTTAGTATTTTTATTTACTGAACTGGCTCGATCGTGTTTATTGCCGGCAACACACCGACACACCGTGTTCTAACTCACGCCACCAATTCCTTTTGTCACGGTTCAATATTGAATATTTTTAATTTTCGGCAAAAGCTTCGTGCTTCTGTCAAAAAGTGTAAATAGTATATCGAAATCCTGTTTTAATGTCAAACACAATTCAATTTTTGCTTTCTGCTTGTAATCAGGGCTTGCCCAAAAAGGGCAAATCTCCAATGACCTTGTGTCGATCGGCAAATGCATTGCTTTTAAACCGATTTTTAAAACCGCCGGTGGAATATCATAATTACCTTTATAATATTTCCCCATCAAGAAGTTCGATTTTTCTCTGGCATTTATCCGCCACTTTTGGGTCGTGAGTAATCATAATAATTGTTTTTCCGGATTCCCATAATTTCATAAATAGATTCATTATAGACTCTCCAATTTTTGAGTCAAGATTTCCGGTTGGCTCATCAGCAAGAATTATTTCGGGATTATTAGCAAGCGAACGGGCAACGGCAATTCTCTGCTGTTCCCCGCCGGACATTTCGGTTGGTTTATGAAGAGCGCGTTCAGACATCCCGACAAGTTCGAGCAATTCGTTGACTCTTTTTTCACGTTTATTTTTTTCGATACCCGCAAAGATCATAGGTAATTCTACATTTCCGAAGGCGGACAGATAAGGCAAAAGATTAAAGCTTTGGAAAACGAAACCTATTTTCAGGTTTCTTATTTCCGCCAATTTATTTGGATGCAGAGAGCTGACTTCAATATTATCGAGGAAATATGAACCGCGAGTCGGCTGGTCAAGGCAGCCGATAATATGCATCAGAGTAGATTTTCCGCTTCCTGAGCGTCCGGTTACAGCGATAAGTTCACCTTTTTTTATTTCAAAGCTGACGCCTTTAAGAGCGGCAACAGAAACGGTTCCAGTATTATATTCTTTAACGATATTATTGACTTTGATAACTGAATTATTCATAACGTAATGAGTCTATCGGGTTTTGTTTTGAGGCAGACTTTGCCGGGAAGTAACCTGCAAGAAAAGTTATAATTGAAAGGACTATTGCGGTAGTAATCCAAACACTGAATGACAATCTGGCATTCATGACAAATTGTAAGGCGGGATTTTTAATTGGAATTTTTGAAAAGAAATAAATAATTGTGTATGCTAATGCGCCGCCAAGTAATCCTCCCGACACCGAGAAGATGAAGCTTTCCACAATAATTTGTTTCATAATTTGGTTTGGTCGAGCGCCGATCGCGATTTTAACGCCAATTTCTCTTGTTCTGCGTTTAATTGAGGCATACATAATATTTGCGAGTCCGACACCTGAAATCATAAGAGTAATTCCACCGACAAAGCCAAGTAAAACTTGAAATCCGAGCATAACGGCGCCGAGTTTTTTTATCATAAAGATTGAATCTCTTACTCTGACAACTTCATTATCTTTTGGATCGAATCTATATTTAGCGGCGAGAACTTTGCGGATTTTTTTTGTTACATATTCGGAATCATCGGCATTTTTTATAGAGATGACAATTCTATTGTAATGTCTGTTTCCGTAAAGCGCTTTAAAAGTTGATATTGGGATATACGAGCGTGAGTCTTCATCCGAGCCGAAATTAGCGGACATTTCTTTTTTTTCGAGTAAACCTATGAGAGTAAAAGGTACATTATTAATGGTCAAAGTTTTAGTTATTGCATCATTAAGGTCGAATAATTTTTCCGCGACTTTTCTCCCCATAAAAATCACTTTTCTTTTTTCCGCAATATCTTTAGAGTTAAGAAATCGTCCTCCGGATTCAGATTTCAAGTGTCTTACCTTTCCATATCCGGCATCAACACCTGTTAACTCAATATATTCAGCTTCTTTTCTTCCGGCAATGACGTTACTTTCCCATCGTCCATAGGCGCCACCCGCGTATTTAATTTCCGGGATCGACTTTTTTAGCAATTCGGTGTCTTCCTTATTCAAATGGATTCTACGTCCTGTCGGCAATCCTGCGAACGGCAGTGTAGTTCGTCTGGTTCTTATCATAATAATATTATCACCGATGCCTTTCAATGTAGAAGCGAGCCGGTCTTTCATTCCCTGACCAAAAGCCAAGAGTACAAGAATTGAACAAACGCCCCATGAAATAGCAATAACGGTAAGATTGAACCGTTTTTTATGAACGTGAAATTCTGATACAGCGAGTTTTAAGAAGTATGATTTTTTCATTTAATTTGTTAATTTAGTAATTTGATAATTTATAAATTTAAAATTCCACAATTATCAAATTCTTCCTACTGCCATCTTAATGCTTCAACCGGGTCAAGTTGCGACGCTCTTTTTGCGGGAAAAAAGCCTGCCCAAAAGGCAGCCATCCCGAGCACAATAGTAGTAATTAAAGCAACATAGAGCGTGACTTCCGGTTCGCCCATACCTTTAATGTGAGCGATTTTCAATCCTGCGCAAATAATTTTACTAATAATGAAGCCGAAGACTCCACCAATAATTATAAATAAGAAGCTTTCGAAGATGAATTGAAACATAACAGCTCTTCTTTTAATTCCGAGAGCCATTTTTATTCCGATTTCTTTTGTTCTTTCTTCAACGATAACATTCATTATGTTCGCCACGCCGACCGCTGCAACAATCATAGTAAAGACTCCAACGATACCCATAAACACCTGAAGTCCCAGTGTGAAATTATTAATAAAGTCGCTTGAATCGGCCATATCCCATATTCTGATGGCGTTTTTATCATCAGGATTAAAAGATTTCAATCTTGCGAAGAAATGAGTTACGGTAGAAAGCGTTTGTTTATTTTCCGCGATATTTTTAGGTTTATAAACAATGCTTTCAATGTAATTATAATTGAACATAGTCATAAAAGTAGTAATAGGGATAAAAGCGGTATCTTCATGCATTTCTTTAAAAAAGGTGGCTTCATATTTTGGTTTAAGGACCCCAACGATTAAGTACGGAGAATTTTTAATGAAGATATTTTTACCGACCGCTTTTTCTTTTCCAAATAAAGTATCTTTAATTTTATTTCCCAAGACAGCCACGCGGCGTTTTTTTATAACATCGCTCTGGTTAATACCGCGACCGTCATCATTGACCAGTACGTTTCTAAGTGCTGCCCATGTAGGTTGAATTCCCGCGAGATCGAAAGCTGCTTCCTTATTTTTATACCGCATATTTATATTACCGGTATTCACCTGACCACCGGCTGTATCTATACAAGAGAGTGATTTCAATCTGTCAACATCTTCGATATCAAATTTAATCCTTCTGTATTTACCTAAACCTTTAAACGTCATAGTTGTGTGTCCCGGGCGCAGGGAGACTGTATTTTCGCCGAGATAACTCATCTGTTTAATCATCATATTTTTATTTGCTTCACCGATTGCCAGCATAAGCATAATGGCCGTAGTTCCCCACGTAAGTCCGAAAAGTGTAAGAAAAGCCCTCAACTTTTGGTGAAGAATATCATTAAAGAATTGAATTATGAGAAGTTTAAAGTGCAAGGGTAAGATTGATTAGTGGATTAAATCCCCTCTTGAGAGGGGTGGCGCATAGCGCCGGGGTATGTTATTATGGATTAGTGAATTAGCGCAAATTTACCAATCTTTTTTCAGGCGTTCGATAATAGAATCACCTTCTTTCAATCCGTTTTTAATTTCTGTTGACATACCGTCGCTTAATCCTGTAGTTATTTCTTTAACTTCAATAGTTTTTGATTTTTCATCATTACAGATTTCCACATAAGAGAGGTCATTACTGTAAAGAATCAAACGTTCGGGAATTATCGGGACATTAGTTGCCTGGTCAATAATTATCTTAGCTGTTGCAGAATATCCCGCGCGGAGTGACGGTAAATTTGATGACGAAAATTCGATTTCGATTTTAAACAAAGTTGCATTTGCTTCACGTTTAGCTTTCGGTGATATTTCACTAATTGTACCGAACAATTTTTTATCAGGCAAAGCGCCTGCAGTGATAATAGCGGGAATTCCCTCTTCAATTTTACCGACATCAATTTCATCGACAGTTCCCTTAAAAATAAGGTCGGTCATATCAGCTACTGTCATCAGCGGAGTTCCTGCCTGATAAGTTGTAAGCGGAACGACCGGGTCGCCCACGTCAACGAGTAATTCCAGTATAGTACCTTTTATAGGAGATCTGATAATATTGTCAACTTTATTACCTGCGAATTTAACGGTTCCTTTTGATATGAGGTCGAAATTTTCTCTTGCCATTTCATAGCGTAGTTCGGCCTCATCAAAGGCTTGTTTACAATCATCATATTCTTGTTGGGAGACCCATTTTTGTTGTCTAAGCTGTCCTGATCTTTTACATTCTGTATCAGCATTATCCATGGCAACTTTTGCGATTTCCACTTTTCTTTTTGCCTGCATATACTCTATTGGAGTAGGGTCTGGATTAACTTCCATTAGAGGTGTACCGATATCAACTTTGTCCCCCACTTCGACGTATTTTTTTTTTAGGATTCCCCTGATTTTAGATTTTATCGAAATATCCTGCCGAGGAACGATTTGTCCGATGGCGATTGCTTTTTCTGTTATATCCCCCCGCAGGACAGAAACCAGTTTAAAGTTTTTGGTTTTAGCTTTTTGTTTTTTAACAGCAAAGAAAACTGCGGCGATTACTAACGCGATAATACCGAATATCAGTAAGATTTTTTTCATATTTGGGTTTTAGTTTTCATTGTCATCATTAAACAAATGAGCGACAGTATTAACATAATATGTTATCACGTCTTTACGACGAACAAAAACAACTTTTTTCCCATCTCTTTTAGTAACACGAATAATATCACGCATTCTGATTCTATTTGCAAGATGCTCAAGCGACCTTCTGAAAATCATACTGGCGGTGCGATAGCGAATCCCCTTTCCGATCAGTAAATTTTTCTTTTTAATTATTTTAAGGTCCTCACGGATGTGTTTTATAACTTCATCCAAAGGTGTATTTTTTTTACCGGCTATCGCGCGGCAGACTAAAGTGACCGGAGTAACGCGAATAAGTTTGCCCATTCGTGTTCTCAATTCTTTTTCAAGTTTATCGAGTTTTCTGAACTCCTCTATATACATAGGTTCCCCGATATCAATATAAGCCACTGTTTTCGGTTGAAAAATAGCATGATGAACAAATCCTCGTTTATCGTATTTCCGATAAGCGCGCGGGTTCCATTCTTTATATTTTCGCAGTCCGTCAAATCTGCAGTCTTCTGTAACTCTGTCATAGCTCAGCCCGATTGGAACAATTGCTACGCGCTTATTATTTTCATTAATGGCTCTTTTAGCGATACCGAAAATTCCGAGATTCAGGGGGAGTATTTTACCGCTGTACGAGCGTCCTCCCTCGGGAAAGATGGTAATCATTTCGCCTTTATCAATGACATCTTCCATTAAGTAATCATAAAAAGTGGACAAATAAAGCAGATTTTCACGAGAACGCAGTTTTTTCGGCGTTACTCTGTCACGATCAAGCGCGACACATTTCAACTGAGGAAGCAATTTTTCAAATTTCCCGTGGAAGAGGTTTGAACCACCAATAGTTGCCGGAACCAATCCGTCACCGGATTCATAAAGTGTAGTTCCGAAGGCTAGATAATCAATATGGCTTTTATGTACCGCACTTATTATCACCGGAGTTCCTTCCGGAATATTTCTAAGGTTTGATAGCCCGTTCAGTATAGTTTTTTTCAAAAAGAATCTATGTAAGAACCTGGATATTTTCCCGGTCATTTTGCGAGTCACGTCAATATCAAATTCATGAGCAATTTCATCACGAAACTGTTCTTTCAACTCTTTTGTTTTTTCTTCAGATAATTTCATAATTTTTCTATAGTTGCTTACACGTTCCCATATCGAAATACGAAAAATTCAGGGATAAAGTTGATTTCCAATCTTGCTTTTTCCATCTGTGCGGCATAACCATTGTACCTGTCAGGAATGCTGTAATGCTCTCCGTGTTTACTCGGCTTATAAGATACGTCCGTAACATACGCGATTTTTGTGTGTCCTAATTTAATTAATTTGTCTGCTGCTTTCATTCCCGCTTTCAGATTGTCCGGATAAACACAATCAAAATCACGTTTTGTATTTAGTGCCTGACCGAAAACCCCATAATTTGCATCTTCAACCGATAAATCGGAAACGTTTCATTAATTCTACATAAATTAGTGTTATTTGTCAAAGTAAAAACATTAATTCAAGTTATGACCATCAATTTATAATCCATAGTTTTTTGATCCTCATTTTTCACCGGCGAATTCGGTTATAGCACAATGGGTTTGAATGATGATCCTAAGGGAGTTCATTTACATAATGCTCTTTTTGCTTCGGAGGGAGGTTTATGTGCCGTAGTTCCGATGGTATGGTATTGGGACAGTTATTTTAAATGCTCCGAGAAATATTCCATCATTTTCCGGCGGGCAAGCACAAAGTTACGATAAGAAATCTCGGAACGGACTGGTTTGAAATTAAAGAATATTCAATCC
>JAOZSF010000113.1 GCA_029939815.1 bacterium | reverse complement strand
ATAAATGATAAATAGAAAGGTTCAGGAATTACTGAAATATTTATCATCTGTTTAGATTCTACCGAATTAGCACTCGCAGTAAAAATTATTGAATAATCGCCCGATTCGGCACCGGTGGTTGACCACAAATACTCCCCCGTTACTGTTCCCGCTGCGGGAACTGAACTAAAATGTGAAGAATCCGAGCATGATAAAGTAATCAAATCGCCGTCAACATCACTTGCGACAACTGAAAACGAAAGTGTATCATCGGAATTTACCGTGTGATTATTTATTTGTTCTAAAACCGGTGCGGAATTTGTTGTTGTTCCATCTCCGTTCGGAATAAGAAAATCTTTTACAACTCCCATGTGCTGCATTCCTGAAACTCCGGAATCACCTGATTGAATCGGTGACGGTAAAAGCTGATACGGTGATGTTACACGACTGTCATAAACAAGTCCGTCCGGAAAACTATGTCCGTCAATTATCGTTGCGGTTTGAAGATTGTTTAATTTTGTGTTGGGAAGTACACGGTCATAAGGCTTGCTTCTGCTTGCATTTGTATCATCATTCGAATTCTGATCTTTCGGTTTTATGGAATCGCTTAACGGAATCGGCGAACTTCCGAAAGTTTGTATTGCGCTTTCATTTCTTGTACTGGTGTTCATGTCACCGCCGACAAAAATATAATCTGAATCCGACCAGCGATTAGTGATTTGACGTTTAATTTCTTTTGCCTCTGTATTTCTAACACCGGAACCGGAAGTTAAAAGATGGACACTTACAACATGAAGGTCTATGTCACCCGGAATATCAATAATCGCCCACGCGAAATCTCTGTTACTGACTTCATCATCAGGCCATTCACCGGAAGACTTTATCGGCCATCTGCTTACAATTCCGTTAGGAATCTGCTCTCCGCCGCCTTCGCAATAGTAGTAATAACTTGTGCCGAAAGCAATATCAATTAGATCGCGCAGCGACCCACTTTCATAATTAAATTCCTGTATTGCGACGACATCAGGTTTTAATCCCTGAAAAATCCGAATCCCCGGATTTTCATAAGCCTGCTGTGTTCCACTTGTCGTATTTGCAGCCATAACACGGCAGGTATAACTTCCTCCGCTAATATCGGAGCTTTTAACAACATAAGAATTTGTAATAGCTGCATATCCGCTGTTAGTGTACGAATTAACCGCATAAGCCGAGTACCTTACCGTAGTTCCTCCGGTATAAACCGGCATGTAAACTTTATAAACCTTTCCGGCGCTAAGTGTTGCTTCACGTGTGGCAACTGTTCCCCAATCATTTACTGTATAGAAAACTTTTACTTCGTCAATTGTTGTAACGTCATCAAACACAGAAAGATAAACAGTTACCAATTGATTATTAGTAGGCGTAACATTGTTAATTATTGTTTCCACTGTCGGTTTATTTGTCGGCCCTCCTCCCCCGCCGCCGGAATAACTTGTCCACTGGATATTATCAATAGCGACCTGTCCTGCATTGCTGTCTTTTTGTTCAAAGCTCATGGTAAAATCACCGGAAACGTTTACCGTTATCGGACCGTAATTTCCTGAACTCCCCTGAGTTCCGCCTGTAATTGTTGCGACAACATTCCCGTTGATTTTAATATCGAGATTAACATCAGTAGAATAAGCTTTCATCCAGTCTAATGACAAAGTACCACAACCATCATGAATAGTGCCTGAGCGAACCTCCGCCGATGGAGTTCTTCCTTTTCCCATGCACGGCGTTGGAGCGGTAATGTCAATATCTCCCCGACATTGCGTATAAGACCATGTTGAGCCGTCCTGCCCTGTAAAAGTGCCGTTTACATACGATGAACCTGTTACCGTGTAATTATCAAAGTTTTCCAAACCTGCTGCGAATGTAAATGCAGCAGTTCCTAAAGTAATAAGAGTAATTAATAATGTTTTCATAATTTTATTATATCATATTTTCATCATTTTTATAAACGTAACCTTTAATTGTACCACTTTTTAAACACTTTTGCAAATTAAAAGCAAAAATGGTATAATATCCAACCTAATATATAATATGTATATTTTATTATTAACCATATAATTAACTAAAAACAAGGAAAAAACAATGGCTATCAAAGTAGGTATTAATGGTTTCGGACGTATCGGCAGAAACGTTTTCAAAATCATCCAGGAAACTGAAGGTGTTGAAGTTGTTCATATTAACGACATCACCGACAACAAAACTCTCGCTCACTTGCTAAAATACGATTCTACTTACGGTAGATTCAACGGCACAGTTGAATTAACTGACGCGGGAATGAACGTAAACGGAAAAGAAATTACCATCAGTGAAGAACGCGACCCGGCAAATATCCCTTGGGGAGAAAAAGGTGTGGAAATCGTTCTCGAATCAACAGGTATCTTCAGAAAAAAAGAACAGTGCATGAAACACATCGC
Organism: bacterium; assembly: GCA_029939815.1. GTDB lineage: Bacteria > Auribacterota > UBA3054 > UBA3054 > B51-G9 > B51-G9. The sequence continues at coordinate 4,306 of JAOZSF010000113.1, read as the reverse complement.
AGCAGGCGCTAAAAAAGTTCTTCTCAGCGTCCCCGCTAAAGACGAAATTGACGCGACTATCGTTTTCGGTGTTAATGATGACACTCTTAAAGATACTGATCTTGTTGTTTCTAACGCAAGTTGTACAACAAACTGTCTCGCACCAATGGTAAAAGTTCTTAATGATAATTTCGGTGTTGTTAAAGGTCTTATGACAACTATTCACAGTTTCACAAACGACCAGCGCACACTCGATATGCCTCATCCTGACTTACGCCGCGCAAGAACAGCTGCAACTAATCTTATCCCTACTTCAACAGGCGCTGCTGTTGCTGTTGGCAAAGTTATTCCTGAACTCAACGGAAAACTTAACGGTTTTGCTATCCGCACACCTACTCCTGTAGGTTCAATTACTGATCTTGTATCAGAATTAAAAGTTGAAGTTACAGCGGAACAAGTCAACGCTGCTTTTAAAGAAGCTGCTGAAGGCAAACTCAAAGGCGTAATGAAATACGTTGAGGACCCAATTGTTCTTCAAGATATTGTTGGTGAAACAGACACATCTATTATCGACTCTTTAAGCACAATGGTTATCGGCGGAAACATGGTTAAGACCGTTTCCTGGTATGATAATGAATGGGGCTATTCAAGCAAATGTGTTAATCTCATCAAAATGATGGCAAAATAAAAAACATGGATTTACGGATGGATGAATTGTTGGATTTCAGCAATTCATCTGTCCAATCCATTAATACCCACTTCGGGTCGAAGCGGGCTACACACCAATCCAATAATCCACCAATCCATTTCCAAGCATCATGGCTAAACTTTTCATTGAAGATCTCGACTTAAAAGGTAAAAAAGTATTAATGCGTGTTGATTTCAACGTCCCGCTCGATGAAAATCAAAACATTACTGATGACACCCGCATTCAGGCAGCTCTTCCTTCTATTAAATATGTCCTCAATAATGGCGGAACAGCAATCTTAATGTCCCATCTCGGTAGACCTAAAGGTCAGGTAAAGCCGGAATTCTCATTGAAACCGGTCGCTGCTTACCTTTCTAAACTCATCGGTAAAGAAGTAAAAATGGCGACCGATTGTGTCGGCAATGAAGTTGAAGAAATAGCAAAAAATCTGCAGCCGGGTGAAATTCTTCTCCTCGAAAATCTTCGCTTCCATAACGCGGAAACCGGAAAAGACTCACCGGAAAATAATGAAAAATTCGCCGAAGACCTCGCCAAACTCGGTGACGTTTATGTCGATGACGCATTCGGTACCGCTCATCGCGCTCACGCTTCAATGGTTGGAGTTACAAAACATATCGACCAATGTGCTGCAGGATATCTTCTGAAGAAAGAAATTGATTACCTCGGCGGTGCAGTAGAAAATCCTGTAAAACCTTTTGTTGCAATTCTTGGTGGTGCAAAAGTATCGGATAAAATACCTGTTATCGAAAACCTGCTGACAAAAGCTGATGCAATTATAATTGGCGGCGCAATGGCTTATACATTTTTAAAGGCCAAAGGTCACACCATAGGAAAATCAATGCTTCAGGAAGATTTTATTGAAATATCAAAATCTTTTCTCGACAAAGCTGAAGAAAAAAATATCCCTATGCTGCTTCCAATCGACCATATTTGTGCCCCGGAATTTAATGCAGTTGATAAAGCTGTTGAAATCGATTCAATTGATATTCCGGATGATTTAATGGCTCTTGACATAGGACCAAAATCAATCAAACTCTTTTCTGACGAAATAGCAAAGGCAAAAACAATTGTCTGGAACGGTCCAATGGGCGTTTTCGAAAAACCGGAATTCGCTAAAGGCACTTTCGCAATCGCTGACGCAGTTGCAGCAAGCGATTCTATTTCGATAATCGGCGGTGGAGATTCGGTCTCAGCTGTGAAAAAAGCAGGTGTTGCTGATAAAGTATCACACATCAGCACAGGCGGTGGCGCGAGTTTGGAATACCTTGAAGGAAAAGTTCTTCCCGGCATCGCCGCATTGACGGATAGGAATTAGAGGAATTGGAAATTAAAAATTACCAAATTCGCCAATTAATAAATTACTAAATTAATTATGCACAAAGCTCTTACAATAGCAGGATCTGATTCCGGTGGCGGAGCAGGTATTCAGGCCGACCTGAAAACATTTTGCTCTTTGCATGTTTACGGCGCTACTGTCGTTACAGCGGTTACTGCCCAGAATACTCTCGGAGTCCATTCAATCCATCCGGTTCCTCCGGAAATTGTTGGAGAGCAAATCGATGCTGTACTTAGTGATATTGGCGCCAATGCGTGTAAAGTAGGAATGCTTGGCAATCCGGAAACTGTTCATATCGTAACCGAGCACTTAAAAAAGTTTAATATAAGAAATCTGGTTGTTGATCCGGTTATGATAGCTAAAGGCGGTGCGAAACTACTGAATGATGACGCGATTGAAAATCTGAAAGCCGAATTGTTCCCTCTCGCTCTTATTATTACTCCAAATGTTCCCGAAGCTGAGATTTTATCGGGTGTAAAAATTTCCTGCCCTGATGATATGATTCAGGCCGCAGCACAACTATTAAAAACCGGACCCGAAGTTGTTGTTATTAAAGGAGGTCATCTAGACGGTGATGCGACTGATCTTATTTACACAAAAGACGAACAGCACTATTTAAGAAGCGCGCGAATTATGACTAAATGTATTCACGGAACGGGTTGCACTTTTTCTGCAGCAATTACAGCCTATCTTACTCGTGGAATGGAAACGATTGACGCGATAAAATGTGCCAAGACTTACATTACTCAGGCAATTATTACCGCAAAAGAGATTGGAAAAGGTCACGCTCCAACCAATCATTTCTGGAACGCGCCTTTTCCATTAAGTTAACTTTCGATACTTAAGTACTTATCAAATCCTGATAAGGAATAAACTTTTCTTACATATTCATTCACATTTATCAATTTCAAGTTATCAGATCCGGCTAATTTTGAAATTCGCAAACATACACGCAAAAAACCGGAAGCCACATACTCGACATTACCAAGATCAAATACAACCGGAAGTTTTTCACTTCCAACTTTCTCGAACAATTCATTTTCCCATTTCGCACAATTAACCGTATCAAGTCTCCCTTTAAAAGTACAAATAAGTTTACCTTCTTTTGCAGAAATGTCAACCATAATAATCTCCTGTTGCAATTGTGATTATAATATTCTCGCTACTTTTACAATTATATCAGATTTGCAGTACAATATCAAACGAAATTTGGTATAATATTTAGCAATGAAAAACTGTAAATACAAAGGTATGTCTAAAACAGCAAATTTCTTCTTCCTGTTAGCTGTTTTTGTAATTATTGCTATGGCTGTTTGGCAGTCCAAGCACTTGCGCACACGTATAAAACAACTTTTACCGAACGCGGCGCCGCAATTTCCCGTTAAAGATATTTCAAAATCTTTTTATTGCTTCAGACCTCTCAGAAAAATGGTTTATATTCCTGCCGGTGAATTTTTAATGGGCGGTACACAAAACAAAAACGAAATGCCGACTCACAAAGTCATGCTCAATGGTTTTTGGATCGATAAATACGAAGTCACAAATAAAGATTTTGAGAAGTTTAAACCGGAACATAAAAAATTCAGAAAACTTGCCTCAAATAAAAATGAACAGCCGGCTGTCCATATTACCTGGTTCGATGCTCAGGAATATTGTAACTGGCGATGTGATAAAGAAAATGTACCGCGTGGAACTTATCGTCTGCCAACCGAAGCGGAATGGGAATATGCCGCTCGCGGCGGCTTAGTTCAAAAAGAATATCCATGGGGCAACCTTCCGCCGAATACTTTCAATTTTTTTCTTACAAATTATAAACTGAATAATAAAACTTCTGATTACTGCAAAAATGTCGGTTCATTCCAGCCAAACGGTTTCGGTATTTACGATATGGCAGGGAATGTGAGAGAATGGTGCATGGATTGGTATGATGATTATTCTGCTGATTGCACAAACTCTATTCTCTATAATCCTGAAGGACCGGTTAAAGCAGTGAAAAAAGTTTGGCGGGGAGGATCATGGGGCAGCCGCGAGAAAGACCTCAGATGTGCCGCACGAGGCGGAATTTCTCCAAATCACTGGCTTGACACCCTTGGCTTCCGATGCGTGAGAATAAAATAACAAATGATGCAATTATGAATGAAGGTGACTCGTTTCTCGTAACTCGCAACTCGCTACTAAACGAATTATGCGGCCTCCTTCGGCGGATCTACGACAAATAACAATTAATCCTCCTTCGGCGGATCTACGACAAATAACAATTAACGATTAACTATGAAATCCAA
>JAOZSF010000112.1:5473-6748 GCA_029939815.1 bacterium | reverse complement strand
AAGAAGCGGGCTCTCGTGGAATTCGCCCGCGCTGCCGCTTGCCGTAGGCACAAATCTTATTACTGTTTTCGCAAGTAGCGCAGGAAAATATGTCGTTTCCGATTCAATACAAATCATTCGGCTTGGCGTTGGCACAGGTTTGCCTTTTGTGGATATCACAAACGAAATTTCTTCAGTAATTTATGATCAAACTTCCATTTTTATTGCCGGAACTAATAATATTCATACCGTTGGAGCACTCTGGTTGACTAATTACAATAACGGATATTTTATTAGTTTTTTTCCGACAAGTGATGATTGGTTTTCCGTTGAAATTCCGCTTACACCGGGAACTAATGATATTTATCTCTTCGGTACTAATTCCCTCGGTCAAATCACAAATGATAATGTTATTATTGTTAGAGAACCCGGAACAGGTATTCCTTTTGTTAATATCACTTCAGAAATATCTTTTGTTACTTTCGATACAACTTCCATCGCGGTTACCGGCACAAACAACGCGCAGGTTGTGGGTATGTGGCTGACTAACAATCTCGCCGGCACTGTTGGCTTCACCGCTGCGGAGTCGTGGACAGCGCCTGTTGTCCCACTTGCGGTAGGCACAAATCTCATTTTTGTTTTCGGTACTAATTCCCTCGGTCAGATCACTAATGATATTATTAATATCACGCGTGGCGGTCCCGGTACAGGCGCGCCCTTCGTTAATTGCACAAATTCCAACCATGAAGTCGAAAATGATATTACTGAACTTGTTCTCGCCGGGACAAATAATTTGAATGTTGTCGGTAAAATGAAAATTGAAAACCCGCTTACCGGCGAACAAAAATTCTTCAACGCCGCGGAAAGTTGGACTGCTCCCTCTATTTCTCTCGATGAAGGGCTTAATGATATTAAAATTTCAGGAACAAATATTTACGGGGATGTTGATAATGACCTCGTGCTTATTACAAGAAAAGGTCCGGCTACAGGTCCGCCTTTTGTTGATATTACTACCACTTCGCAATGGGTGAATTATGACTTTGATTACATTACCGTTACGGGTACAAATAACATTCATGTTACAGGCGCGATGTGGATTTCCAATTCCGTAAATCATGCGGTTAATTATTTTTCTTCAGAATTGATTTGGACATCCGCGCCAATCGCTCTCGCCGTTGGCACAAATACTCTTTTCGTATTCGGACAAAATGCGGCAGAAGAACAAACGTCTGACTTCATCGTTATCACTCGCGGCATTCCGGGTACCGGAACTCCTGTAATTCAAATCACTAACGC
>JAOZSF010000112.1:0-5373 GCA_029939815.1 bacterium | reverse complement strand
CAGGCATTCCATTCCTTGACATTACCACCACCGCTTCTTTTGTTAAATCTGATGTTGAATTATTTTCTGTTTCAGGTACTAATAATCCTAATATCGCGGGCTATATGTGGACGTCTAATTCCGCGAACGCGGAGGTAGAAACTTTTCCAGTTTCTAATTTATGGACAACTCCATCTCTACACCTCCAAATCGGCTGGAATGACATTTATGTTTTCGGCTCAAACCTTGTTAATCAAACAACATCTGATGTAGTTAGAATTACTCGCGGTACTCCCGGAGAAGGAACACCTATCATCACAATTTCAACTACTAATTCAATTCTTAATTACGATTATTCAACTTTCTTAATCGAAGGGACAATTAATTTTAACGTCATGGGCGGTATGTGCTTGTCGAATGCGGCAAACGGCGCTATTGCACATTTCGACTCAACGCAATTCTGGGCTGCTGCTGTTCCTATTGATGTTGGAACAAATATCATTACCGCTTACGGCACTAATTTCTTGAACGATATCGCTTCCGATAACGTTACAATCATTCGCCTTGAAGCCGGAACCGGTACGCCGTTCATTGACATTACAAACGAAAATCTTATTGTTCGGCACGATACTTCTTCTTATGTCGTCGCAGGAACTAATAACGCGAATATTGTAGGATATATGTGGATCACAAATGGCTCAGACGGATCTCTTCAATTCTTCCCGGCTAGTGAAAGTTGGACTGCTCCTCCGGTTGATCTAAGCAGACATCTTAATAATATTTCCGTCTTCGGAACTAATATTTACGGCGAACTCGCGTTCGACAGTATTCTTGTCGACCGACCGGTCCCGTCAGGTGTTACTAATTATGTTTCTTCTGCCGGATCACATCAATGGCCCTTTATCTCCTGGGCGACAGCCGCTACAAATATTGAAGCAGCTGTAGAAGAAACTGTTGACGGAAATATGGTTCTTGTTGCGGACGAAACTAATTTTATTACTTCGCCGATGCACATTGACAAAAATATTATTCTTAAAAGTGTTTCGGGAAGTTCTGACGCTACGCTGATAGTTAAAACTTCCAGCTCTGATTCTCCTATTCATTTTTCAAAAGGTGTTGTTGATGGTTTCACTTTAATTCCCGCTCCCGGAAATTCTATTGTTGTTTCTAATGGCGGTTGTTTTTACCTTGATGGAAATGTTATTATTAAAAATTGTGTCTTCAAAAACTTTTCAGCAGCAAAAGATGGCGGCGCTGTTTACTGCGACAGCGGTACTATATCAAATTGTATTATAAAATCATGTTTCGCTGCTGATGCAGGCGGTGCTGCTTATCTTAATGGCGGCGCAAAAGTTGACAATTGCTTGATCGTAAGTAATTATGCTTCAACAGGCGGCGGCGTTTATATTTCATTTACAGGTACCGTCTCAAGAAGTGAACTCTTCGGGAATCTAACTTATGTTCTCGGTGGAGCTGCTGCTTATCAAGACAAAGGCGGCGCTGTTTACTGTGATAACGGCGGCTTAATTGAATATTCACAATTGCATAATAATTATTCTCCAAACGGCTCCGCAATTTATTTTCTCTCTAATGGAAAAATTGAAAACTGTGAAATCTTTGATAATCACTCGGAATACTACGCTGCAATTTACTGCGAATTCGGCGGCGAAATTTCTTACTGCAAAATCTCAAATAATTCCGCGCTGAACGGAGCGGGTATTTGTCTGACTTATGGCGGCTCTATTAGAAATTCTCTGATAATTAATAACCATGCCTCTAATGACGGCGGCGGAATCTATACGATCGGAAATGCTTTAATCGAAAGTTCGACTATTTCAAGCAATTACGCGGATAACTTTGCCGGTGGAATTTATTCAGACTCTTCAGCTTTATTAAAAAATTCTATCATTTATCATAACTTCGCGGGTTATTCAAATAATTATTACTCTGCTTCAAGTCAGCCGGATTTCTTTTATTGCTGCTCTATTCCTCTACCGGCAGGTGAAGGGAATATCTCCGATAATCCAAACTTCGCGAATCCGTTCGCAGGATTCTTTAAACTCGCAACTAATTCACCGTGCATCAATGCAGGCTCTAATGCTTTATGGATGACTTCGGCAAATGACTTGGAAGGAAAACCGAGAATTATAAATAAAATCGTTGATATGGGATGCTACGAATACACTAATGAACCGGTTGTCTGGCTCTCTTATCGAATGATTGATTTCGGCGATGTTCTGGTCGATACTTTCGTTACATCTGTTTTTACTGTTGGTAATGCAGGTGACCAAATACTGAGCGGCGATGTTCAGAATATTCATGCCCCGTTCTTCGTCGATTATGGTACGCCGTTCACAATTGCCAGCTTGACAAATTCTGAATTGTCAATTCTGTTCGCTCCGGACGAAATAACAAATTATTTCGATGAAGTTTCTATTACAGGAGCCGAAAACTGCACACTTATTCTAAAAGGCAGCGGAATACCCGAACCTTACTGTTTACTATTTATCATTTATTATTTACTATTTGTTATTTTGGTGTGTAGAAATACAAGAATTGTTGCTTAAGCAACAATTATCTTTTCTGCAATTTATTTATTGAAACACCAAGAAGTTTCTTTGAGATTTTTGACAACTCTTTTTCACTCCCAATAAAATGATAAGTTTGGTGAATATGATTTAACGATTCGCCGGGCGCCAGTTTTGCCGCAGGGGATGAGGACTCAAGCTCATAAAGATTTCCCGGCTTGTTTCCCGGTGCTTCACCATCGTTGTAAGAATTTACAGCATCGCCCCGATAAGGGAATTCCTGAATTTTCATAAGAGAATTTACATAATCGGTAACGCCTTTTGGTTTGCTGTATTTTATAATTGTAAGAACTTTATTTTTCGCGTCATAACTCCCAAAAATATTTTTTGCGCGAAGAGGGGAAAGACCTATTTTACTTGTGTGTCTCGCGTCGCCTTTGAAAAGAACAGCTTTATCAGTAATTTTCAATCTGCCTTTCGGAACATGTTCACCGAAATAATCATCTTTAACAATTTCGCCTAAAACTTTTTCATCACCTCTGTTGTACGGAAAAATAACAGTCGTTTCATCAGTGGGTTTCATCATTCCGATGTTCCATATTGAAAGTAGCCCTGTTTCTTTTTCCCATGGTTTATCACCGGTATTAATTATTGTATTGTCGGAAAGAAATCCGACACATTTTACTGAGTTTGGAAATGCGATCCCCAGTTTTTTTTCTGTTTCCTCACGGCTTAAAATTTTAATGTTTCTTAATACTTTTAATTTAAAAACAAAATGTGAATAATTGGTTATTATCATATCCTTTTCCATTTTTACTTCCAATGGAGTTCGCGATATGACTTCAAACGGCTCGGAATTAAACGGCGGGGGAGTAAACCATTTGTCAAACGGATCCCCAGGTAAATTATAAATCGAAAATTGACCGAATTGAGGACCAAGCCATAATCTGTCTTCACCGCCATACGAGTTTATGACAGGGTCATTTACGCCCGATGCGATATGTCCGCGATTGACCCACGCGAAAGTCTGTCCGTTATCGCCGTTGAGTGAGCTGACCATAATTTTACCCTGCAGTTCGGGACAAACGGCAACCTTTTCATTTCCTGTTTCTAAAACAATTGTCTTGGTGTACTGTCTTAAAAAGTCAACTTCATTTGCAAAAGACATGGAATTATTGTTCATAATTTTATTTTGTGTTGCGGCACATCCTGCTAAGAAAACGACGGTATAAATTAAGTGTTTCATTATAAAATGTTTGATAAGTTTTTAAATAAAATACAAAAAGATCTGTTAATATATTATCACAAACCTTGTTTGATTTCAATAACAACAAGTTTGATGCTGTTGATAATAATCAGCATCCACTTTCAACTATTGACAATGCTTATCAGCACGTAATTTGTGTGAATAAAAGTTTCGATAGCGGGGTTAAACAGGTTGATGAGTGTAAAAAGCTGATTGAAATTTATGAGAAAAAAACAAAAGAAAACTTGAAGTCGTGGTTTGACGCGGGAGCTTATTGCGTTGGTATGGGGTCAAAACTTATCACAAAAGATATCGTTGCGGCAGGTGACTGGTCTGCTCTTTCGGCAAAAGTGAAAGAAGTCTTGGCAACCATAAAATCTATTCGGCAGACTTAAAAAATACTTTCAGATTAAATATAAAGGCGTGCTGCAAAGCACGCCTTTTTTCTGCTATTTCCTAAAATTATAATTGTAGCTTGAGTTTGCCCCTTTTCGAGTAAGCCTTTATTAGTTGATTTGCATATTGAAATAATTAACAATAAATCATATTATATTATTATAAATAATGATGACTACAGGTTATGATTGCCAAGACATTTTAAACATTGCGCTTATGCGTCCGATTTTTTCTCCCACTAATTTTATTCAGATTAAAGGACGGGGAACAAGGAAATTTACTTTTAAATATAATGACCCGGATAATAATACTCATAAATCTGATAAAGTCAACTTTAAACTTTTTGACTTTTTCGCTAATTGCGAGTACTTTGAAAATGAGTTCGATTATGATGAAGTGCTTGAACTGCCGGCAGAAGCAGGGATATCAAAGAAAACCGGTGTTTCTCCTGTTTATTCTGTCACGGAAATCTTCGACCCCGATAAAATTAATCTAATAAGAGAAAAAACTGTCGGAATTGACGGAATGAAAGTTGACCGTAAACTTTTCGATAAAGCACGCGATGAAATTAAAAACGACGTTGACGTAAAACAAGCCGTTGAAAATGAACAATGGGAAAGAGCAATTACTCTTACACGCGACAAATACGAAAACAAACCGGAACTTTTTCTTACTCTCGAGAAAATTAGAAAATCTGAAAATCTTGACCGCAGGTTGACTTGGCGCGAAGTCCTTGAACGCATTTATGGTTTAATAGATGGCTTTAAGACGAAAGATGAAAAGTTAGAAGAAGAATGCGAGAAATTTATTTCTATTCACAAACCGGAAAATGAAAACATCATCAATATTAAAAATTATCTGAAATTATATGTGGCGGATGAACACTTCCGACAGATTATTAATGAAAAAAATTACGGTGAACTCGATTTTTATCCCGCTTTTTCTAAACAAGAATTGAAATCATTAAATGAATGGCGAGATATTATTCCGCAATACGCGAAAGATTATATCTCTTTCAATACTTATGCAGGTTAATTTATGAAAACAAATGATGAAAAATCGGAAATTGTTCAAAAACAAATCAAAAGTAAAATCCTGAATATTAGAGGGCAAAAAGTCATTCTGGATACCGACCTCGCTGAACTTTACGGAACAACAACAAAAGTCCTGAATCAGGCGGTTAAACGCAATATCGACCGCTTTCCTGAAGACTTTGCTTTTAGA
>JAOZSF010000111.1 GCA_029939815.1 bacterium | reverse complement strand
CACTTGTTCAAATCCACAGCCATTCTCCATGTTGTGTCATTGCCGTGCCAATTCCCGCTTCGAACAATTTTATGTGTATCGCCGAAAATTATTTTCCCGATTTTTTTAACGGGTCGGAAGAGTTGATTTACCCATTGCGGTGAACGATAAAGAATTTTTTTCAGTGATGTCATCAATACGCGTTCGCTGCTTTCTTTAATTCCTGATTTCGGGAACTGGTCTCCCCCGTTTTCGGGTGAGCCGAGAACATAATGCGGCAGCCAGTTTTTATCGCCGTTAATTCCGACGAGATTTTTTATTGCGCAAGTGATACCAGTTTTTTTATGAGTTTTTAATTTTGGCAAATTAATTACCACATCCGCGTTCATCACAGTTGAAGCGAGCAGATATTCGTGAACATCATCGTGATGATGTTTATGAGTAATTGAGGTATCATAATCCGCGCCATAGAAACCGTGTTTAGGATTTATTCCGTAGAACTCGCTTTTTTTGCCGAGATTTACAGCCACATACCCTTCAGGATCACCCGACAATTTTTGTCGATTGATAATGACATCATCTTTTGATTGCCATTCCTCTTTTCTAAGATCGAGGAGATTAATTTTAATTTCCGACCAGGAATTATACCAGTCAACGACATTTTTTGTGCCTGACACTCGACATATTTTGTCGAATGAACTGTCGGTCTGCGGAGCGTCACAAATTATAATTTTACCTTTTCCTTTTAGGGCAAGCAGAGCATAATCACAGACCGCACGGATAACCGAGCCGTGAGTAATGACTTGTTCCCACTCATCCGGTTTTGTTTCGTGGCATTCTTTGATAAAATTAGGTTTAAGAACAACTGTATCGCCGGGCGAAACAATTTCGGCAAGAGGATTCCAGTCAGAATTCCCGGCGCCGGGAAAAAGAAGATTTAAAGTTTCGCGAACGGAGGAATAAACGGAATTATTTTCATCAACGGGAAAATCCGGCAAAAAAGATAATTCGGGATATTTTGCAGGAGGATGAAAAGGCGGTTTATCCGGATAATTATTATCCGAATTTTTCACAACTGCAATTTGAGATGAATTACGCCAATTCATAATTTAAAATTTTCTGAATTTATCCCGATGCACTTATGCGCCCGTGATGAATTTTCTGCTAATAAATGACAAACAATAAATGATAAATATTAAATAGCCGGGTTCAGGTATCGGACCTTCATAACAGCCTATATCAACTATTCCTTCCAGCACTCTTGGATTTCCGTCCAGGTCTTTTTCGGAGAAAACTCCCGGCAGGTTAGTTCCGGCATCAATGCACGGTGATCCATCGATGAAATGAAAATTAACATCCGAGTAAAAATCAGGATTATTTGTGATAGAAGAGTTTGACAAATCCCCATTTTCGATGCAGCAGTAATAAGTTGCGACATTATTATTAATTTGCGAATCGGCTGAAGCGGCATTATCATAAATTATTGAATTATATGATTCTATCGGTTTAGTGCTGTAAACTCCGCCGCCATTTAAAACCGCGTTATTTTTCGCAACCGTATTATTGGCGAAAGTGATATTAATTGCGGAAGCCACAGGGGTGCTCATATAAACACCTCCACCGTTGCCTGTTGCAGAGTTATTAATTATGAGAGAGTTTTTAATATTTGCTTTTTGGTTACAATTAATTCCGCCGCCGTTTGCGCCTGTATTATCAGTAATTGTGCAGTTTTGAACTGAGCCGCCATAATTGCAAAACACACCTCCGTCAGCATTTTTGCTTATTGTAGAGAATTGAACTGTGCCGCCGGAATAACAAACCACTCCATAGCCCGAGTTACCGTTTATGAGGCAGTTTTCGACTATGCCGCCAGCGAGATAAAAATGGATTCCGCCACCGGAATTTCCGCTGACTGTGCAGTTAAGAACTGTACCGCCCTGTCGGCAATGTATTCCACCGCCTTCCGTACTGTAACCGTTTGTAATGGTAAAGCCGTCAATTGTATCGCCGGCATTAATATAGAAACATCTGCTTGTGTTTTCACCGTCAACGATAGTTTTTTCGGCACCGTTAAGACTTTTAACGGTTATATCTTTTGTAACATCAATTTGGCTGCCGGGATAATATGTTCCATCATTTACAAGAACAAGATTACCTGCCGATGCTGCATCAACAGCGTCCTGAATATTTGTTGCAGCATTTTCCCACGAATCGAACGGAGGAATATTTCCGCCGGATTTTGATACATAATTTGTTGATGCCGATATTTTTTGGGATACAAAAAATATTAAGAGTAAAGCGATTATAATTTTAGTGATTTTATACATTTTATCCTTTTTTTAAAATAAATTGTTCTCACCACGCAAAAGGTGTTCTGCGTTAAGATGTTTATAAGCAATTGGATTTGCGATTCTTCCTTTAGATGTTCTTTTAACAAAGCCCTGCTGAATTAAATATGGTTCATAAACCTCTTCAAGTGTGTCGGATTCTTCACCAATAGAAACGGCAAGATTTTTTATTCCGACCGGTCCGCCGTCAAATTTATGTATCAGAGCTTCAAGATAAGCTCTATCCATTTCATCGAGGCCGCGTTTATCTATTTCCAGCATTTTCAGAGCTTTATCGGCAACTTGCCGGGTGATAATTCCGTCAGCGCGGACCTGCGCGTAATCACGTACACGCTTAAGCAGAAAATTACCGATTCGCGGTGTTCCACGTGATCTGCCGGCAATTTCGCGAGCTCCTGCTTCATCCATTTCGATATTTAAAATTCTTGCTGAGCGATGAATAATTGTTGTCATCTCGTCAACGCTGTAAAAATTCAATTTACAGGTTATGCCGAATCGATCTCTGAGCGGAGCGGTAAGCAAACCTGTTCTTGTCGTTGCGCCGACGAGGGTAAATTTTCTGAGTTCAAGTCTGACTGAACGCGCCTGCGGTCCCTGATCGATCATAATATCGATAGTAAAATCTTCGAGGGCGGGATAAAGATATTCTTCAACAACGTGATTTAATCTATGAATTTCGTCAACGAAAAGGACATCGCCCTGCTCAAGGTTAGTTAACAGACCGGCCAGATCTCCCGGTTTTTCGACCACGGGCCCCGAAGTAGTTTTAATTTTAACGCCGAGTTCATTTGCAAGGATATAAGCGAGAGTGGTTTTTCCCAGTCCCGGAGGTCCGAAAAGGAGAACATGGTCGAGCACATCGCCTCGTTGTTTTGCGGCCTCAACGGCGATAATAAGCCGTTCTTTCAGCGCCTCTTGCCCAACGAAATCGCTAAAATGCTGAGGTCTCAGCGTAAGATCGAGAGCATCTTCTTTATTCGGAATTTTTCTTACCAGTGAATCGGGCATGTTATCAGTTAAAAGTCAAAGGTTAAAAGTCAAAGGTTAAAAGTCAAAGATTAAACACACCACATCGCTCCGCGCCACCCCTCTTCCCGATGCTTCGACCGGGACATTCTGCTCAAGAGGGGGATTTATACGCCTTCACCCTCCAAGCCTTGTATTCGGCATATTGGTAATAGTCGCCGGAAGTGGGTTTTACCATAAATTTGATTTCACGCAAGGGACTCGCAAAAATCAGCATGAAATCAAATTTCCTCAACTGTGCCTGCAAACAATCTATTTCGGCACAGTTCAATTATACAAATAAACGGAAAAAATATCAAAGGTTGCGAAATAATAACGTTTTTGATATTATAAAATACCTTTTTATATATTTAGAACCCTTCACATAAGGAGAAAAACTGCTATGAATGGAATTTCCGTTGAGAAAACAAGAAACATCGTTGTACTTGGACACGCATCTTGTGGTAAAACATCACTCGTTGAAGCCATGCTTTTCAGATCAGGTAATATTTCACGTATGGGAACAGTTGAAGCAAAGAACACCGTTTCCGACTGTATGCCTGAAGAACAGGAGAGGCAGGTTAGTATAATGGGTTCTAATTTATATTTGAAACATCGCGATCATAATATTTTTGTTGGCGACACACCAGGTTACGCCGATTTTTACGGTGATGTTGTAGGAGCAATTAGTGTTGCTGACGCGGCAATAGTCGTTATCGATGCATCACACGGGGTTGAAGTTGGCACACGTAAAGTATGGAAAATGCTTGAAGAGAGGAAAATCCCTCGGATGATTGTTCTGAATAAAATGGACAGAGAAAATGCGAAATTTACCGAAATCGTAGAAGAATTAAATGAATCGTTCGGTAACGGATGTACACCAATTCAGGTTCCAATAGGCCTCGCGGAAACATTTACCGATGCGGCAAACCTTCTTTTAGACGAGCCCGGCGAAGCGGACGCGGAAATGTTTAACGATTTAAAAACAAAGCTTGTTGAAACCGCAGTTGAGTCGGATGAAGAAATGATGGAACGGTATTTCAATGATGAAAAGCTCACACGTGATGAAATCATTCACGCTTTACATAAAGGAATTCACAACTGTACTTTTTTCCCGCTTGTACTTACTTCAGCAACAAAACCTACCGGAATTGTACGTTTGTTAAATTGTATTGTTGATTATATGCCCACACCGATTGAGCGCGGAGATATCGAAGCGGAAGTTGAAGAAGGCGGACCATTAAAACCCGACCCGTCACTTCCTTCAGCGGCTCTGGTTTTCAAAACAGTAACTGACCCTTTTGTTGGACAGTTAACATATATGCGTGTTTTTCAGGGAACAATTTCTTCCGGAAAAGATGTCCATAATCTAACACGCGGGCATAAAGAGCGAATCGGCGAACTGATGATCATTCAGGGCAAAGAACAAATCCACGTTGATTCCGCTGCACCCGGAGATATAGTTGCGGTCGCTAAACTTAAAAACACACACGTAAATGACGCGCTTGGCGAAGCTAAAGTAAAATTCAAAGAAATTATTTTCCCGAAGCCGGTTATGACTGTTGCAGTTACCGCTTCTAAACAGGGTCAGGAAGAAAAGATAGCAGAAGGACTTCACAGGATTAATGAAGAAGACCCGACAATCAGGGTTGAACGTCATCCTGAAACTCATGAGCTTCTTGTATCCGGTCTTGGCGATGTACATCTCGATGTAGTATTTAAGAGATTAAAGGATAAATTCAAAGTTGACGTTAAGACATCAACACCAAAAGTAGCCTATCACGAAACAATCCGCGGAACAGCCGATGTTCGTTACCGTCACAGAAAACAAAGCGGCGGCGCGGGACAGTTTGCTGAAGTTGCTATCAAAGTTCGGCCGAACGAGCGGGATGTCGGTTACGAGTTTGTCAATAAAATTGTTGGTGGTGTTATTTCGTCTTCTTTCATTCCAAGTGTTGATAAAGGTATTCAGGCCCGTATGAAAGAAGGTATTATTGCCGGCTGTCCTGTTGTTGACGTAGTTGTTGAATTATATGACGGGAAAGAGCATCCGGTAGATTCTAAGGACATCGCGTTCCAGATTGCCGGAAAACATGTAATTCATGAAGCAATAGAAAAAGCGAAACCAATTCTTTTGGAACCGATTGTAAATGTAGAAGTTGCCATTCCTCAGGAATTCCTCGGCGATATTAATGCTATAATAAACAGTAAACGAGGTCATATAGTCGGAATGGACACCGAAGGAAGTATGCAGATAATCAAAGCACAGGTTCCTCACGCGGAAATGTTCCGATTCTGCAGTGAGCTACGTTCCATTACAGGTGGCCGCGGGTCGTTCAGTATTGAATTTGACCATTATGCGGAAGTGCCTCCGAACACTGCAAAAGCTGTTGTTGAAGCATACAAAAAATCAAAAAATCAAGACGAAGATTAATGGATAATAGAATTACAAATTCTGTATTGAAACAGCTCGCCGGAGCCAAAGTTCTGGTTATCGGCGATGTTGTTCTTGACCATTTTGTCTGGGGAGAAGTTGATAGAATTTCTCCTGAAGCTCCGGTGCCGGTCGTTCGCGTCTTAAGAGAAGACGACATGCCCGGCGCGGCGGCAAATGTTGCGATTAATCTTGCTTCGATTGACGCCAAACCGATAATGCTCAGCATAATTGGCGATGACAGCGACGGCGATCATCTTCGTGAACTTTTACTTAATAATAATGTTGACTGCAATTATCTCACGGTAGATTCCGGGAGGAAAACTACAAGAAAAACCCGGATTATCGCGCGATCACAGCATGTTGTCCGGGTTGACTGGGACAGCAAAATTGACAATGATGTAATTTCGCGGCACAATATTTTATCATCGATAAAAAAAGCTTTGGCTGATTGCGAAGCGGTAATCGTTCAGGATTATAATAAAGGAATGATTCAGCAATCGGTTTTTGATTTGTTAAAAGAGGCTGATGTTCCGATTATTATCGATCCTAACCGTTATCACTCAATAAAATATTCCGGAACTATCGCTACCCCAAACGCTGATGAAGCAGAAATTTTATCCGGCGTTAATATCGGAAATTACAGCGTCGCGGACCGCCTGCCTGAAATTTCCAAAGCGATTTTTGAGCGGCATAATCTCGATCAGTTAATCATAACATTAAGCGAAAAAGGCCTCGCGCTATGCAGTAAAAACGGCGAAATTAAAACTATGCCGGTCGCTAAAACTCATAACGTTTATGACGTTTCAGGAGCCGGCGATACCGTTGTGGCAACCCTTGCCGCGGCACTCGCGAAAAAAGTTGACGCATGGGACGCTTGTAAAATAGCTAATGCGGCAGCAGCAATTGTTGTCGGCAAGATGGGTACCGCGACAACAACAAGATTGGAAATACAAGAATTGCTAAATGAAATTGGAAACTTGAAACTTGAAACTTGAAA
>JAOZSF010000110.1 GCA_029939815.1 bacterium | reverse complement strand
AAAATTAATTTCGAGTTTATGGACTCTGCCACAAATATACCAAATGTTCATAGCACATTTGGTTATAAATTGGATGAGTGGTATTGCATCGCGGTTGTCTGTGATGGAGCAAATGCTTCTCTTTATATTAAAGAAGAAAGTGATGCAGATTATGAACTCGAAGGTACTGTCCCGGTTACAGGCGGAATGATTGACTCCACGGGTATGTGGACCGTAGCAAGAGGAATGTGGGATGGTGTTGAAACAGATAACTTGTACGGTTCTGTTGATGAAGTTCGCATTTGCGATACAGCGCTCGCGCCAAACCAGTTTCTCGCTGCTTCCGGCGGCGCAGCTGTTTCTCCGGTGGCTTATTGGAGATTTGAAGAAGGAACTAACGGAGTTCATCAGGGAAATAATGATGGTTATTATGTTGATTCTTCCGGCAATGGGAATAATATGTCGACTGAAATCAGCGAAATTCGCTCAACTGCCAACAGCGATGTTCCTTTCGCGACAGTCCCGCAAACAGGCGAAGCCGACACAATGGCGCGACAATTTTCAGGAATCCCTGAAATCCCAAATAATAATGTAGGGACTTTTGGAGAAGAAACGTCAAGTAAATACGTTGAATCGGCAGATTTATCAAGCTTTACGGTTGAATGTATGGCGAAACCTTCAGCGACAACTTGGCAGTGCGCTGTTTCCAAAGACGGCGAACCCGGATGGAGAAAATGGGGATGGGTTGATCAGACTTTTGCAATTAAATTCAGAGGCGACGGACCGATTAACCTTCAATTCTGGGATAAAAATTCCAATATGGTTTATTTAGCGACTACTTGGAATTACGAAATAGGCAAATGGTATCAAATCGCTGCTGTATATAATGAATATATCGGTACAGCATCGCTTTATATTAAAAAAGAAGGTGATTCGGATTATACGTTGGAAGGTTCTACTACTACAACATGGGTTCCCGGTAACCCGGCAATATCAGGTGGATTGATTCACCAAACTTATCCTTGGACTATCGGTCGCGGAATGCACTGGGGTCTGCCCAAAGACGCTTTTCAGGGAATCGTTGATGAAATTAGGATAAGCGACACAGCGCTTGACCCAAGTCAGTTTCTCGGCAATATAATGAATACTAATCCTATACCGCCAAGAATTTATAATGTTGAATATTCTCCTTATCCGACACCTACTGAAAAAGATGATGTTACTGTTCAGGCGGCTATTCTTACAGCAAATGCAACTATTACAAATGCAACTCTTAATTATAAAATTAATGGTGGAAGTTATATTAGTATTCCAATGGCAACAAATACATCTCCAAGTGTTTATTCAGCGGGAATACCTAAACAAGCCGCGGATTCAGTTGTCGATTTTATAATAACTGCCGTAAATTCAGGTGGACAAATTACATCTTCTACTTCAAGATACGATGTCGTTCAAACTATGGATTGGGAAACTTTTCTTGTCGCTAACGATGCTTATTTTGGTTATTCTTCAAACTTGTTCTCTATGGCAATTATGTCTGACGGGCTCGCAGGTTTCGTTTACAGCTCAGCAGCAAGTAACGCGGCAATGTATATTGAAGAAGATTCACTTGGCTCTTTGAAAACTCCGGTCGCTATTACAGCCGATCGACAAGGCTCTTATGCTAATTTAAAATATGGAAGTGATGATGAACCGAGAGTATCTTTGGCTTACGATGTTGGCGACCAAGGCGGTGTAACTTATGTTCAAAGAAACGGTGCCACATGGTCATCCCCTATTATGGTCGTTACTAATTTCTTAGACGAGCGCAGACAGGTTATGACTCTTGTTGATAACGCACCTTCTATTTTATGGTATGAAGATTATCAGGCAGGCGGATATTTCGGAAAACTGTGCACAGGCAACATTGCAGGCGATACTTTTACTTCTATAGAAATTGATGTCCCTCCATTCCCGAATTACCCCGGCGATTTGCGCCTTCCATTTGAAATGGCAACTGACTCCAGCGGGAAAAGATGCATCGCTCTTCACGGACCGGGCTTAGGAGTTGACCTGCTTTATTACGGTGTTGAAGACAACAAAGGGAGCGGCGTTTTCGATTGGGAAGAAGTTCCGCTTTCGTTGACTCATAGTAATGTTTACGCTGATCAAATCGGATTCGCGCTCGATAATAACAATAATCCATATATCGTCTTGCATGACTACAATACAAACCCGGCTGCGGCGGTCTTATTCTATAAAAATTCAGGAACATGGGCTCGTCAATATCTCAGCCCGCAGGGACATTGGAATCGCGCGGCTGTCGCTTATGACTCCTGGAACAATTGCATGTGGGTTGTTCATAATACCGAAATTGTGGCCGGTTCAACAAAAGACAATTCTTTGCTACGGTTGTGGAGCAATCGCTCCGGCGATTGGAAAACAGAACAAGTTATTACAAACGGTTTCGTTGTAGAAACATTCGCCGGTTTGGAAGTAACAAGTAATGGTGTTCTCAAACTCGCTTTTTCTCCATTTGTAGATTCACCGCAATTTGTTTATATGTACAGCACAACTTTTTCCGATATTCCGGAACCTATGACGCTTTTATGGATTAGTGGATTATTAGGATTATGGATTTGGGGAAGAAGATTTAAATCCTAATCCTCAATTATTGAAAAATCGAATGTAAAAAGCGGCGCAATATTTGCGCCGCTTTTTTATTCTTGTAAAATCACCCTTTTTTTAGTATAATTTAAGTAGTGTATCACTATTTAACTATAAACTTTATGAATAAACGATTTATACAGAAATACAACGGTATCGCCCTCGTCGCCGTTCTCGCCATTCTTACTGTTCTGGCCTTGCTTGCAACATCTTTTATAATTTCTTCAAGCATACAGACCAAAGCAGGTCAAACTACAGTTGACGCGATGAAAGCACAGCTCCTTTCGCGGTCAGGATATCAGCACGCTCTTTCGTTAATTCAAAATGACAGTTCTCAAGACGGACTTATTTGTGACTCACCTGAAACGGATCCGCAATTATTCTCGACTGAATATAACGGCAAATGGTATTTGGTAAAAGACCATAGCGGGAATTTAGTTGGAAGATATAAACTTGAAGTAGCAGATGAATGTGGAAAATTAAATGTTAATACATTGCAGTCTCTTGCGGAAAGCGCAATGAATTATGATAAAAAGAAAGGTATTTCGGCACGGAAAGATCCGCTTTTTTCTCTCTTGTCTCCAAAAGCTATCAGAGCAATGAGATCATATCAATACGGTCCTAATAGAGTTCCCGGCATGAGAAATGTTGATGATAACAAAAACAACATCACTCTCGAAAATGACGGCCTCGATAATAATTTCAACGGCATTATTGATGAAAAAAATGAGGGCGTTGATGAACCGGCTGAATACAATACTCTTTACCCGTCGGGTGATGATAGAACGATTGATTCCATAGCGGAAATTCCGGGCATTATCTCTAAAAATAATAAAGTTTCATCTAAAATTGATCTTAAAGGCCTTTCGACTTTCTTAACAACTTATTCTATCAGCCATTCAAAAGGACTCTGGTCAGATGACAGACAAATCTGCATAAACGGCGGAAATGTAAGAGAACTCGCACGGGCTGTCCGCTCGGTCAAAAATAAAAAATCTATAAGCAAAACTTCCCAGGCCCTTTCAAGACTCGTTTGTAATATAATGGATTTCCGGGATGAGAATCACTCGCTTTCAACCTACGGCGGAAGTTACGGTGTGGAGTCTATTTGCTTTAATGAAATTATGGCTAATGACGGAAGTCACATGCTCGAGCCTCATGTTAAAAACTGGATCCCTACAGGTGTGGGAAATCAATTGGAAGAAAAATATTGCGGCGTTGTCGGCGCTATTCTTGACCCTTATGATAAACGGGGAAACGAACCTGTTGCGAAATTTCCCATGCGGCCGACTTCAATAAAAAAAGTTGGCAATAATGTTAAAGTAACTTATGACGGTCCTCCGATAAGGGGCTCAATTGATTTTACCGTTAACTATAAAAAATTGTTTAACGCGTTAAAATCACGCGGGAAAACTCGGGGAAATAATATACTCTATCCCATGAATTTTTGGAAAAATGCCCACGTTATCTTCTGCGTTAATGCAGACCACTCCGGAATAGACGAAAATCCAAAAAATCTTCCAAAAGTAATAGCAAGCGATGCCAGAAGCATAACTATTGAAGGAAAATATGGAAATAATAAAAGTTCCTATGAAACAATGATGGAAATTTATAGTAATAAAAATAACAGAGTGGGGTTCTGGCTTAATAATCATTGGGAAAGAATGTGGGGACAGTTTACCGTCCATCCTCAATGCTCAGAATGGGCAATTACTGAAATCCGACCGCGAACTTATTTTCGCGTCTATGTTGGTAATAATTCTTTCACTCCTGTCGCTTTTAAAGACAACTCGCCAATGCTTGACTGTGACGGCAATCCTTCCTCATACTCTGAAACTGAAGAATTTATGCTCAAATGGCCTTATAAAGAAGGAAAACCTATCCGTACAGACGCAAAAGGTATGATCGACGTTATCGTTACTTCATCTAAAAACTGTAATGGGAAAAGACCGTCATCACGCATCAATAAATGGCTGGATATTAACAGCGCCGCAGAAAAAAATAGAACTAAAAGCGTTATGACTCATAATATTTTTATGAGACCGGATATAGTTGAACTCATTAATGTGAGCGATAAACCCGTCAGTATTGCCGGATGGCGCGTGATGATCAATACGGGTTCCGTTGCGAAAGAGCTTTGCAGAATCAACTCAGCTTCTCATTATTCGCCGGCAAGCGGCGGATTTCTCGATGATGAAAATCCGGTTATCCCTCCTCATGGATATGCCTACCTTACAAGTGATAAAGAAATATTCGATATCGAATATGGCGCAAGTAAAAGTGAGACTTGGGGCGATAGCGCTAAAGAACAGTATCCGTGTTACGGACTCCCGCAGGAAACCTGGGGTGTTTGGTATAAAATTAAAGGTTTCCGACCGGCAAATAGAAATCTGTGGGATCCGAATGGTACACCTTCGCCGGATAACAACATCATCCTTGACGGCGCTGACTTTAAAAAAGGCGAAATCACGGGCGAAATGATTGAGTTCAGAAGCGATAGAGGTTCCTATAAAGGAAATAACCTCAACGGTTTTAGAAGAATGGTTACAGGTAATACAAAAGATGCCGTCGAAATTCTTTACGGGCAGGCAGGAAACGCTCCTTGTGATATCCGCGTTGGCGATTATGCCGTTATTCTCGGCATGCCCCGTCTGGGCGGGTTTTTATCTCTTACACTCAGAAACGAATACAATCAAATCACTTCCCGTACTCTCGAATACGGCAAAACCGATTATCAGGAATTTGATGTTTCTACTGAACGACCGGACCCAACGGTTTTTAATGTGTGGAAAAAAACCGATAAAACTACTTTCGGAGGAACTTTCAGAGAAGCACGATCACGAAATATGAAAAAAATCGTGAATAATACCGTGCTGAACAGACCCCTCGGCTCTTACGAAGATCTCCTTAAAATAAGTTCGGGAAAAGAAAATGTTTCATATAATACTAACCCGAAAGCCGCTGCCGATTTCCTCAAAACTATCGGACCCGCTCTTACTATGGATATGATCCGCCTTGATGCCGAAGCTGAAGACGCATGGATAGGAAACGCTGACTCATGGGACTCTACCGCGGGAATTGTTGCAAGCTGTAATAAATCAGCCATTGCTTTAAAAGGCAAAAAATGGGAACCTGAAATATGGAAAGATAATACATTAACTATCCTTTCAGGTAAACTTCGCGGTGAACAATTTAAAATTGCGGATAATAACCACTCTTCACTAAAAATCAAAGGTCGTTCAACCCAGAAACGATCATTATTATCAGCATCACGTGGTGATAAAGTTTCGGTTGGTCCGCCATACAAAACACCGTTATTTTACACACGAAAAGAAAACAGCGAAGGAAGATGGGAATGGAAAAATACCGGACTTAATCCGAACATTAATTATGATCTCTATCTTTTCGGATTAAACGATTCTATAGTTACAACTGAATTCCTCGAAGAAAATCATAACGCGAGACTTTCTATTAAAGTTTGGAACTATAAAACGAAAGACTGGGATTCATCTCCTAAAAAACGTTACCATTATGATAAAAATGACTCGGTTTATTTTGGGAAATTATCCACTGATAATATTAGCGATAAAGGCGCCGTTAAAATATCAATTGTTCCACATAATCTGAATGACACCGAGTGCAGCGGCACAGCCTGGCTCGATTATATCTTACTAACCCCAATCGAACATCCGGGCAGAATTAATGTCAATACAGCTTCCGAACGAGTAATAGCTGCATTACCAGGTATAGACAATACTATTGCACAAAATATTGTTAAAGGAATCTCAAAAAACGGTAACCCTATTCGCCCTTACAAAAATGTTTATGACCTTTTAGATGTAAAAGGCATAACTCCGGGCTTAATGTGCAAAATCGCTGATTATATCACAACCCGCACTGATGTGTACCGGGTGAATGTCACCGCTGAAATAATAAAACCTTCCTGCGCCAATCCGAAATCGGATAACATTTCCCCTTCTCAAATTGTTTCTAAAAACAGAACAACTTATCTTGTTGAAAGAATTCCAGAGCCGGGCAACAAATGCAAATTAAAACTTCTTGAAAGAATTGACTTGAGGTGAGGAATTGCAGAATTGTGAAATTGTGAAATTGTGAAATTGTGAAATTGTGAAATTGTGAAATTGTG
>JAOZSF010000109.1 GCA_029939815.1 bacterium | reverse complement strand
ATGCAAATTATGGGGTTTTCGGTCAGGCGCTATATAGATATTTAATACTTATTTAACAAACAGAACATAAATTATGAAAATAAAAATTATTACATTAGGACTTTTACTTACTTTTATTTCGTTCGCAAACCAACCACCAAAATTTCCTGCGGGCTTTTCTGACGAAAAGGTACGCGCGGAAAAAGTTAAACAACTCCATGAAAAAGCATTGAAAGAAAAAGTTGAAGCGGAAAAATGGGCTAAAATACATAATCAAAAAATCAGATTTGAGAAAGACGGCGTTCTTCACGAATTAATGCGAATCGATAACGGCAATCCGGTTTACTATATTACTTATAATTATAATGCCGCTATTTCTACCGCAGCCGACCTCGTAAGAAATACTTCACCGTATAATTTGAATGGATCAAATATGACTGTAGGCGTCTGGGACGGCGGAAGCGTTCTTTCAACTCATCGGGAATTTGATGGAAGAGTTACCGTAAAAGACGGCGCAGCTTCTCATTATCATTCAACACATGTTGGCGGAACAATCGCTGCTAAAGGAGTAACGACATCTGCCAAAGGAATGGCGCCAAGTGTTGATATTGATTCTTATGATTGGAATTCAAATGAATCTGAGATGGCGGCACGCGGGGCTTCAGCGCCAAATCAAACTGATAAAATCTATATTTCCAATCATTCTTACGGCATCCGTGCCGGTTGGTATTATCAATACTGGTATTACAATATTACAACTACTCAGGAACCGTATTTCGGTCAATATAATTCTACCGCAAGAACTTGGGATAGTATCGCGTATGACGCTCCATATCACCTTATTTGTAAAGCGGCCGGTAATGATAGAAACGATAATCCAATTAATGGAAGTACTGTTTATTATAATAACGGTGGTACATGGACTCCTATAATTTATGATAAAAATATCCATCCCGGCGGCGATGGTAATTACAAAGGCGGGTTCGACTCTATATCAACCTACGCAAATGCTAAAAATATCCTTACTGTCGGCGCTGTAAATGATGCAGTGTCAAGCGGCGTACGCTGGCTTCCGCCGGCAATGGCTTCTTTCAGCTGCTGGGGACCGGCAGATGACGGACGAATTAAACCCGACATTGTAGGCAACGGTGTTAACGTATACTCATGCGACAATGATTACGATTCCGATTATGCAAGTTTAAGCGGTACAAGTATGGCTTCACCAAACGTTTGCGGTTCCGCTGCTCTTCTTATTGAGCATTACAGAAACTTGAATTCAAGTGATATGCGGGCAAGCACATTAAAAGCTCTGATTCTTCATACAGCTGATGATATTGGCAACCCCGGTCCTGATTATTCCTACGGCTGGGGATTAATGAATACCAAAGCTGCAGCAGATATCATTTCCGCTGACGCTTCAGGTGGAAATACTGCAGAAATAATAGAAGGGCTTCTTGATTCTGCCAATTCGGATGACAGTTATTCTTTTTCAATTGACGGTACCGAACCCTTCAAAGTAACACTATGCTGGACTGACCCGCCGGGAAGTTCGACATCTGCAAATGATAACCGAACACCTGTTTTAATCAATGATCTCGATTTAAGAATTGTTTCTCCCAACGGAGTTACAAACTATCCATTTGTACTTGATTACAATAATCCTTCGGCAGATGCAACAAACGGAGACAATATTGTTGATAATATTGAACAAATAATTATAAATACAAATGCAACTCCGGGAACTTATTCCGTAGAAATCACTCATAAGGGCTTTCCGGCGTATTCACCTGACAATCAATATTATTCCTTGATTGTTTCCGGAACCATTCCCGAACCTTTCTATTTATCATTTATAATTTATTATTTATTAATTAATTGGCGGAAATTTTGCTGATATCTTCAATATATCCCATAACTCCCATATCTTCATTAAAAAAATGAAAAAACTACTTACCGCTCGCTGCTTACTGCTCACTGCCTTACTGTTCACCACGCCAAAATTGACGGCAACAACCTTAATTGATGAAGATTTCGAATCATGGCCTCCGGCAAACTGGCAAATCGTTAATTACGGCGGCGCAGGTGTTTGGACAAATCATAACGCGATTCACGCGTGGTCCAATTATATTAATAAAGATAAACCGATTAGCGAGCAAGGCGATGTAGCTGTCGCGGACGCGGATTATTACAATGCTGAAATTGATACCGCTTTAATCACTCCCCCACTCGATTTAACCGACCATTCCTACATTGTTTTATATTACGAAACTGTTTACAATGACGCCTGGTTTCTAGATGATTATGCCGATGTAGATGTAAGCACAAATAACGGCGTTTCATGGATTAATGTTCTCCACTGGGAAGATCAAAGCCAGCGCCCTTTCGGTCCGGGAACTAATGTAGCAATTAATATTTCCATTGCCGCCGGATGTCCAAACGCTCTCGTTCGTTTTCATTATTACAGCCCGAGCGATTATTATTGGGAAATTGACAATGTTGTTATTATTGCTGATACAATCGACCCGACTGATTTTGCAGCTCAAGGCATTGCCAAAACACAAATCGACCTTTCGTGGGTTACAAACAATGTGGGTGATGAAGTTATTATCGCGAGAAATTTATCTGATAGTTTTGGTACTCCGGCCGATGGGACTGTTTACAATATTGGCAATAACATTGGCAGCAGTTTTGTTATTTATAAAGGAGATGGAATTGAACATTCTGATTCTAATTTTATTTCTGAAGCTACAGAATATTTTTATAAAATTTGGTCGGTTAATTCTAAAACCCAATACTCCGCAGGTGTTTCGGTTGCCACCGCTTCTTGCATCGGCACATTCCCTTACCTGGAATCTTTTGAAGCCGGCTTTGGAACCTGGTTGAATGTCGAAGATAACGATTTCATCTGGAGAAGACAAAGTGGAAGTACCGGCACTTCAGGAACGGGTCCGAATGGCGGCGCAAACGGCAGCTCATACTACATTTATACCGAAGCTACCTCTCCCGGAAATCCCGGGAAAACATTTTTAATCGAAGCGGCGTTTGATTTTATTTCTTCGCCTAATCCCGAACTCGCTTTCTTTTATCACATGTACGGTACAAACATGGGATCTCTTCATGTTGATGTCTGTGATGAATCCGGAATTTGGCAATCAAATATTTGGGAGCTTTCCGGCGAGCAGCAATCTTCCTCTGCAGCCCCTTGGAAACATACGACAGTTGAAATGCAGCAGTTCGGCGGGCAATCTCCCGTTAAAATCAGATTCCGCGGCGTTACGGGCAACGGCATCAAAAGCGATATGGCGGTTGATTATATCACTATTACAAATCGACCGGGCGGGCTTATTTTTACTCCTCCTTCGCAATCAGGAAGCAGTAATCTCGGTACAACTGTCACATACGAAATCAACGCATTAAATCTCACAGGCGGAGATTCTGATTTTAATTTAACTTACACAGGTTTTGGCGGCGGAAGCGGCTGGAACGAATCCGGTCCGGCAAACACCGGCATTGTTACTTACCGCTCTTCCACAAACTTTTCCGTCAATGTTCTAATCGATCCAAACGCGGCTGCTTGGGAAGCTCGCACTTCAATTGTAACTTCCGTCTCCACTGACGGTGTTTTTACTAACAGCACAACTATAATTACAAAATGTGACTGGCATTACGATATTTATTTTGAAGATTTTCAAAATGAATTTACATGGCCTAATGGTTGGACAAACTACCACCTCGGACAAACTATTGAAGGTTGGTTTCACGGCATTGATAAATATCTCATGCTTTGGGCTGCAGCACATGACCCCGTTTATACTCCGGGCGCGACCAACTGGTTTGTTTCACCGGCAATCAATCTTGACACACCTGCGAATCAAATTTACCTTGGGTTCTATTTCGCGCACGATGCTACAGTCCCTATGGCTCACAAGCAAACTGTATATATTTCTGCCGGAAGCAGAAATCCGAACGATGGTGATTTTGTAAAAATTGACGATATTGAATATCTTCCCGGAAGCGCGGGCTGGCTTTATAACACTTTTGATATTTCTGAATTTTACGGACGGTCAAATGTTTATATTGCAATAGATTATACAAGCGGAAATCCGCTTATCGCATTTGATAATGTAAAAATTTCAGGAGATAAAACCGGTGTAAACAACGCAAAAATAAATTCTCCAACTTCTTTTACTATGGACTCTTATCAGTCAACTCCGGCGGTTACAGGTTCAATTTTTATCGCAGGAAGCACAGGCACTTCAGGGCCCGCAACGCAAGTCTCCGCGCAATTCGGTTATGGTTTCAGAGACACTAATCCATACGATGATAAAAGTTGGATTTGGTCTGATGTAACTTATTCCGGTTCTAACGATATCTATGATTTTTTCGCTTCTTCACCGATTTTCCTTTCAATTGCAGGTGAATTCGACTACGCGTTCAGATTCAAAAATGGTGAGTCAGTTTGGATTTATGCTGATATAAACGGAAGCTCTAACGGCTATTCAAAATCCGCAGCAGGTAAAATGACTATCAACATGTTCGCTCCAAAAGGCGAGCTCGTAAAAGAACAAACTTTGCCAAATGAAATTATCGCTGCCCACTCTTCAGTCAAAAGCCCTTCTCATAATTACACTGTTGCTGATGATTTTGAATTCACAGTTGATACTGAGCTTAATTCAATCAGATGGGAAGCTATCTATTGGGGAACCGGACGCTCAGGAAACGAAACAGGCATCATAGTTAAAATTTATGCTAATAATTCAAGTGGCGGAGATCACCCGGGCAGTGTTCTTTATTCGGACCTCGTTCCCGGATATTCCTGCGAACAATTTGTTAAAGAAGACACTTCCTTTGGAATTAATATTTACAAATATCAGATTGATTTGACTAATTCTTTTTCCGCAGTAAAAAATACGCGATACTGGTTCTCCGTTCAGTTGGAAACTTCGGTTAGTAATGAGTTCTGGGGACAGCTTACTACTCCCGATTCCATTTCAGGGCAAAGCGCCGCTCAACTCGATGGTTCTTCATGGACGCTGCTTGGTAAAGATATCGGGTTTAAACTTTACGGAAATATTACTAATTATGGAACCCTCATAGGAAATGTTTCTCAACTCTACGACGGGAAACAGCTTCTTAATACCGACATTAAAATCACCGATGGTTCCGATAATTGGTCAACTTCTACCGGCAGCAATGGCGAATACAATATTTTACTTCCGCTCGGAACTTACAGCGTTACGGCGGAAAAGGACAATTACGCATCTCAAACGGTTCCCGGAATTATTTTCTCTTCACACGAACAGATTATAACACAAAATTTTGCCCTTGAAAGCGCTATGTTGTACTATTCTCCGACAGCTATTTCTAATTCTATGTTTTATGGTGATATTGTTACAAATAAACTTACTATTACAAATGAAGGTCCCGTTGCGCTTTCATATAATCTCACAATTGCCCCTGGAATTTCACCTGAAATAAATTTAAATACTGCGGAAAATTCTCTTGAAAATAAAAAGCCCCCAATAAAACTTAACTATGATTTGGAAAACATTTTCAAAAACTGCGCCGCTTCTCCGCTTAAACCAATTGATGAAGTTATTGAATCCGTTAAATCTCAAAACATTCCCGAAAACGAGATCAATGGTGACGGAAATAATTTCAACTGCTATGCCGTTGATTTGAATGTATCACCTGCAAAGTTTGTTGAATTCAATGCTGATAACCCGGGAACTTTCACTAAAAATATTCAGCTTTCAATTGATTCTGCAGAACTTATTGCAGCAGGTGACTTTATTCTCGGTGATTTTAACTTTATGTACGCAATTACTTTTTACGGCCGCGAACTTATTAAAATAAATACCGCTGACGCTTCGATTACTTCTCTCGGTACTTTATACCCTGTGAACGGAAATGAAATATGGTCGGGAATGACTGCTGCTCCAAACGGGGTCGTTTATGGATGCACTTTCGATGGAGACAAATCTTATCTCTACAAAATTGATATTAATTCTGTTTCGGCAACTTTTATTGGCGAGATTACGGCTCAACCATTGGTCGTTGATATTGCTATTAACACTAAAGGCGAACTTTTTGGAATCGAAATCGTTAATGATAACTTTATTAAAATCAATCCTGAAACCGCAGTGCCTACCTCTATAGGCGGCATTGGCATTAATGCTAATTATGCTCAAGGATTAGATTTTAATGATGAAAACGGGATTCTTTATTACGCCGCTTATTCAACAAATTACGGCGGACAGCTCCGTACTGTTAATATAACTACAGGAGCGACTACACCTATCGGAAGTTTTTCTTCAGGACACGAACTCGATGCACTCGCCATTGCAAAATCCGCTTCTATTTCATGGGTTCATCTCAGCTCTGATTCAGGGACTATTCCGCCAAATTCACACACACAACTTGACGTGATATTTGATGCCGGCGCAGTTACTAAATCTGGAATCTACAACTCTGAAATTGTTTTCTTCGGAAACAATATTAACGCGGTTTCTAACATGATGTTAACAATGGAATTACTTCCAAGTCCGATTATTTCCGCTCCGATGACGCAGGATTTTGGAGAAGTAGAACTTTATGTTACGTCTTCTGTGCCGCTGGTTGTGGAAAATCTTGGCGGCGCAGTTCTCACGGGTTTTCTGCAGAATATTTCTTCACCGTTTTTTGTTGCCGGGGAAACTAACTATATAATACCGGCATTATCAAATATTACGTTAAATACATTTTTCGTCTCGGATATTGAAGGTGATTTCTCACAAAACGTGCTGTTGACAGGCGGAGGAGGACAAACTGTTGTTTTCAAAGGCAGTACGAT
>JAOZSF010000108.1:4079-6935 GCA_029939815.1 bacterium | reverse complement strand
AAACGTGTTTGTAGATACAGCAAAAATTAAAGTACATGGCGGAAACGGCGGCGCGGGATGCGTCAGCTTTCTTCGCACAAAAACTCAGCCAAGGGGTGGTCCCGATGGCGGAAATGGCGGGAAAGGCGGCTCGGTAATAATTAAAGCTGATAAGCAGCTTGCGACTTTATGCGATTACTTTTATCAACCGATAAATAAGGCGGAGAAAGGTGTCGCAGGCGGAAGCACACGCAAAAATGGCGCTTACGGCAAGGATTTAATTTTGAAAGTTCCGGTTGGAACCATTGTGCGTGACGTTGAGTCAGGAGATATTATTGCTGATCTGAATAAGAACGGGATGGAAATAACTGTTGCCAAAGGCGGGAACGGCGGCTTCGGTAATTTGCATTTTAAATCAAGCACAAATCGTGCGCCGCGAAATGCTAATCCGGGATTTCCCGGTGAGGAAAAGGATTTGCATTTAGAGTTGAAAATAATGGCGGATGCCGGGCTCGTTGGCTTCCCGAATGCCGGTAAATCAACTTTAATTTCCGCAATTACTCATGCCCATTCAAAAATCGCGAGTTATCCTTTTACAACACGTCAACCTATTCTCGGATTACTTGAATTTGATGATTTCACTACAGCGGTAATCGCAGATATCCCGGGACTGATTGACGGTGCACACAGAAACGCGGGACTTGGTCACAGGTTTTTACGGCATGTTGAAAGGTGCAGTTTGCTGGTTTTTATGATTGATATGGCGGGAGTTGACAATCGTGATCCACGCGATGATTATAAAATTTTATTAAATGAACTTTCACTTCATAATGAAGAACTTGCATCGCGTCAGTCGATAATTGTTGCCAATAAAATGGACCTTCCTGCCGCTAAAGAGAATTTAGAGAAGTTTATTGAGAAATATCCGGAGTTGAAAATTATTCCGATATCCGCGCTCGAAGGTATCGGCACCGAAAAAGTAACAGAAGAGCTTAAAAAGAAGATCCAGATTAAACCTTAATAACCTTAAAAAGGTTGAATTGTCCCTCCGGGATATTGAGAAAGTCGAATTATCCCTTTGGGATATTACAAAAATAAGACAATGAAAAACAGAAAAGAATATTTGAAGGACGTTAAACGTATAGTTGTTAAAGTGGGAACGAATGTTCTTACAAAAGATGACGGTGACGTAAATACAAAATGGATAAATGATTTCGCGAAACAAATCTGTTCTTTGATGGAACTCGGTAAAGAAGTTATTGTGGTTACTTCAGGAGCAATTGGCGCAGGATGCCATCTTTTAGGGCTTAATGAAAGACCGCGGGATCTAATCGGAAAACAGGCGATTGCAGCTGTTGGACAAACGCGTTTAATGCGGGCATATAAAGACGCGTTTAATCGCGCGGGCGCTCCTGTCGGTCAGATATTATTAACTTATGACGACCTTGACAGCCGTCTTCGCTCGAAAAATGCCACCAACACAATTAACGCTCTCCTGAAAATGAAAGTTGTTCCGATTATAAATGAGAATGATACAGTAGCGGTAGAAGAAATAAAATTCGGTGAGAATGATTATCTCAGCGCCTTAGTTTCGGAATTTATGAATGCCGATTTACTTTTTTTATTGACAGATGTTGACGGCGTTTTTGATAATCCGCCTGATTCGGAACTTGAAGCGCAGGTTATTTCATCAGTATGCAAAAAAAACTGGGCAAATCTTGAACTCGGCATTTCTGAAGAACCGGGTGAAAAAGGTTCCGGTGGGATGATTACTAAAGTACAGGCCGCGCGGTCAGCCGTTAATCACGGTGGAATTGCTGTAATTACGAATGGAAAAACCGACAATATTCTTGAACGGGTAATTTCAGGTGAAGAAATTGGAACACTGTTTACGGAAGAGTAAATTAATTATAAATTACGAATTATGCCCGAAAATAATTACACATTAGAAGTTCCGGAGGATATCTCACCTTCAAGAATAGATTCTTTTATAGTCAATAAAATATCTGAATTGTCACGGTCGCGTATTGCTGAACTTATTGATTCCGGCTTTATAACCGTTAATGGTGAGAAATGCCGCCGGTCAACAAAACTTCGCGGCGGTGAAAAAATCATCGTTGAAATTCCCGCTCCCCCAATCCGCGAATTATCGCCGGTTCAGCTTAATCTCGATATAGTTTATCAGGATGAATATCTTGCGATAATTAATAAACCGGCAGGATTAATTGTCCATCCGGCAAGCAGTACAGAAGAAATAACACTTGTTCACGGTTTACTTTATGAATTTCCGGATATCGCTGAACTTAATGATAATGAGCGGCCGGGAATAGTTCACCGTCTTGATAAAGATACTTCGGGATGTTTAATTATTGCGCGTACAGAGGCAACGCGGTTAAAACTTATCGAAATGTTTTCCAATCGCGAAATTAAAAAAGAGTATTATACTCTTGTAAAACATGTACCGCGGCAAACAAAATTCGAGATAAAAAAAGATATCGGAAGAAGTTCTCACGATAGAAAAAAAATGTCGGTTAATGCAAGAAGAGGAAAACCGGCTGTTACGATTGTTACTTTAATTGAGCAGTTTGATAATATAGCCAGCGCGCTTTCAGTAAACATTATTACAGGTCGGACTCATCAAATAAGAGTTCACCTCGCTGACGCGGGTTTGCCGGTAATTGGGGATTCAACTTACGGTAACGCGGCAAAATATCTCACAAAAGAAGTTGAAGCCGGACGGCAAATGCTTCACGCTCGGAAAATTACTTTTGAGCATCCTATAACGGGAGAAAAACTTTCTTTCACGGCAAAAATTCCTGATGATATATCAAATGTGCGAAAAAAATTAGAAGCGAAGATTGCGAGGTGAGAGACGGA
>JAOZSF010000108.1:0-3979 GCA_029939815.1 bacterium | reverse complement strand
CAGAGGCAATCCATCCCCGGCATACGCCGGTCGCTTTGCGAATCCACCAATCCATTATTATTCCGGAGAAAACAATTTCAGATCCGACCATTTTATTGTTTTCACGGCAAAAAATGTTCCGAGGCAAAGACTTGCGTAAATCGGTCCCGAAATCCAGAAAGGCATAACCGGGCGTAAAAACCATGCAACAGGCGAGAAAGCAAGAGAGATCACCAATGGCGGAATTAACTGTTTTAACAATTTGATTATAGGCAGCCATTTTCGCAACGCAAAAGCGTAACCGCCAAACATTACAACTAAAGCAATCAGTTTTGCCACACTTGCGCCGACAGTCCCGAATTGCTTAATTAAAATAACATCTGCGATAATGTTTGCTGTTAGACTTAAACCTGTAATTACAATCACCCATTTTTGTCGATTGAGAACATAAAGAGTATGCCCGGCGAACGGGCAGAAGAAATCCAATCCCTGTCCCCAGATAAGAATTTGCATTGGCAGTAAACCTGCGATAAAAGACTTTTTAAAAACTGTTGTTAAGATTCTCCCGCCGTCAATTGTCATAAAAATTAAAACCGGAAATGCTAATGCGGCAAGCCAGCGGAATCCTTTTGCGATTCGCAGCCAGAAATCACTGTCGTTTTTTTCGTGAAGTTCCGAAAGAGCAGGATACATCGATCTGACAAACGCGTTAGCAAGAATGATCGGGGCGAGAATTAATGAGTAAGCTCCCGCATAATGTCCGAGTTCGGCATCGGGGCACCATTTTCCGATAAAAATATTATCGAATTTTAGATTCAGGGTAGTGAAAATTGTAATTGAGAAGAACTGCCATCCATGAGTTATTAAATATTTTATAACCGAAAAATCGAAGTTAAATTTTAAATGCCTGTGGCGAAGCAATAAGCAAACAAATGCGATGATACATTGTAGTCCGGTTGCTATTGAAAACATTAAAGCAACTGCTTTTGCATCGCGGCTGATTAGAACGACAAGAACTCCGCCTACAACATAAATAACTTTTCCGATAAAGAAAAGAAGTGCTTCAACATGATTTTCCTGATAGCCGATAAAAACGGATGAAATCGAAAAGTACCAGGTATTGAAAATCAGCGAACCGGAAACAAGATAAACCAAAGTTTGTTTTTCCGGAAAATCGGCAAAGAAATTGTCAAGCACCATCCAGCCGATAAACATTGCTATAACTGAAAAAATGGTTTTAAGAATTATAGAATTCCAGAAAAGCGCTGCAGCTTTTTCTTTGTCACGGGCAATTTCCCTTATCAAAAGTGATTGAAGTCCATACTCGGCAAAGGCCATAAAAATAACAACAAAAGATATTGCAAATCTTATTTGGCCAAATGCCGCATCGGTTAGCATTTTACCGAGGAAAACACTAAATAACATTGCAATTACCTGAGCTCCGGACTGCCCGGAGAACATTGCAATAGTATTTCGAATGACTTTATTTTTTATCATTTGGCGTGACGGTTTTTATTAAGTTTTGGTCACTTGGAGTAAATTGAGATTTGTAAAATCTCAATTGAATTCCACAATTTTTTCAAAGTTAATTATTTGTTAAGTGTTTTAGTTCATCGTTTACTGAACACTGAACACCGATTACCGATTACTGTAGCTTCCCTTTTACTCTTGCCAAATGGTTGCTTATAGATGTTTTTTCATTTGGTGTTACGGCATAACTTTCCGCTTTCTCAAAATTATCAAGAGTTTCTTTCAAATAATCTTTTCTTTCCTGAATTATTCCAAGATAAACATAAGTTTTAAATATCCAGTTTGACTGCGCGGGTTCTTCAGTTTTCAGATAATTCAAAAGTTGATTATACAAATTAAATGAAGTGTTGGTGCGGCCGATTGAGGATTGTATCAACGCGTTATTAAAATCGGCTTCAATAAATCTTTTTCCGGATTTTGCAACCATTAATTCACTTGCTTTTTTGTTCCAGTTAAAAGCTTCCACCGGTTGTGAAGGATTTAATTTGCTAAAACATATCTCGGCAATGCGGCGACATATAATCGCGTCCGAAGGTGCGAATTCAAACGCGTGAAGATAATTAGTGTATGCCTCCGCCGGTTGATTGCTTTTCAGATTTTTAATTGCCGCATGAGTAAACTGCAGGCGTTTTCGTTCTTTAACCATAGCCGGAGTCCCGTGTTTTTTCATAAGAGCGTCTGCTTTTTCCGGCATACCGACGCAATCATAGGTTTCTATCATTTCCTTAATCACTGACGGTTTATGCTGCGGTGCGGCATTATTGTAGAACTCTTCGTATTGTGGTACGGCTTCTTTGTAATGCTTATAATTCTTGAGGAATCTCGCGAACTCAAGATTTACCCAGATATCTTTTTTAAAACCAATTGCTAATCCTCTTTTGTAATTTTCGCTTGCGGATTTGAAATCATGTTTTTTTGCCGCGAGGCGGGCTTTACCGTAATATTTATATTGTCTCATTGTGATAAGCGCGTAAGTATCCATTTTTTTTGAAAATGGTTGAACGGCTTTCATGAGTTTTTCCCAGTTCAACAGTTGTTTTGATTTAAAGAGATAAATTGATGGATAAAAGGAGTCTATTTCAGTCATCTCAAAATTATTTTCAACGCTTTTTAAACTCATTCTTAATTTTCTTTTATCAACAATAATCCATAATCTTTTTTTACCTTCAAATGATAATTTCGGAAGTTCTTCAAGTCCGACATACTCCCAGTTAGTTCTTTCGCCAATATAGCGGTGAAGATTCCATCTTAACGCGACATCGAGCTGACTTGTTATTAAATGTTGCTCATCATATCCGCGTTTGATTTTTTTTACAACGGCTCGCCAGGGAGATTTCTCCATTTTCAGAATTGATTTTGTTGCCGGTAATTCCACAATAACTGCCGAAACAGTTCCGGCTAAAACAAGGGAATAAAGGAAAATTTTATGAGGAAAATCTTTTCTGAGAATTGGTATGATTTTCCCCGAAACCCACGATAACCAGTAAGAAATGTGGACTATTCCGGCACCGAGAGCAATCACAAAGAATGGGAATGCCTGAGATACATAACGCGACTTGAAAAGAACATTTGATTTCTCAGAAAACATAAACGCTAAGACAATCGGATAAACTAACAGCATGGCGAGCGCGGTAAGCGAGAAAGGAATTTCTTTAAGTTTTCTGGGAATAATTCCGGCGAAAATCAGCACGGCGAAAAACCACACTCCCGGGAGCCGTCCTTTTGGTTTTGCTGCAAAATCGATAAAAACGGTTTTTAATGATTTCAGGAAATTGAATGCTTCTTTACCGCCGCCCTGCTCCCATTCCTGATGATTTTTTAAGTTTCCCGCAAGGTAAGTGTGGTAAAGAGGATAAAACGCTGCCGCAGCGACAGCGATAATAATTCCCCATTTTAAAATATCAGGCCACCTTTTAATATTAATAATTCTCCAAATTAAAGCCGGTTTCTTTTCCTGACAGGTTGTTTGATTTTTTCGTTTTTCATACCAACTTACAGCGGAATAACTTAAAACATAAATTCCTGAAAAAACAAGAGTCATGCTCGTGAAAATATTAGTGTATAAATTCATTGTCGCGAGTAAAAGACAGCAAAACCACATCAATAGCGAACGTGAGCGTAGAGCTACATCGAGTGCGAGAAAAAAAGCCGCGGCAAGAAATATCATTAAGCCGTACATTCGAACTTCCTGCGCGTAATAAATGTGGAAGCTGCTGAATGCGAGCCAACCTCCTGTTGCTAATAAACCGGGAAAGGAAAAAATACGCAGTGACCAAATCCATACCAGCACGCAAAATAAAATTGCATAAATAAGATAGGGGAGTCGAACAAGTTTAGGGTCGGGAAAATGAGTTCTGAATTTCCAGAGGATAAGATGGTCAAATGGTGGTTGTGCGTGCCCGGCAGCTTCACTTACAACCTTTTGCACACTGTATTCGGGCAAAGTGTCGTAAAGGTGTTCGACTTCATC
>JAOZSF010000107.1 GCA_029939815.1 bacterium | reverse complement strand
TTGAAAATAAGATAAATTTGTTGTCGAGAAGCTGCTTCAACAAGGCGGTCCAAGCTTTCGAAGTTTTGTTCAAAATACGTAAAGGGGACAGCATCGTTCTCGAAATCTTTGTATGTTGATAAGCCCAAGCGAGCCATATTCATTCCCATTTGCCGCATGTCGGCGAAATCTTTTTCAGTAACAATATTGCGTAACATTCCATCAAGAAAATTCTTTTGTACCGGGTCGTCCTCGTTAATCATGTCAGGTTCAACCTCACCTCGAAAAGAGCCGAAATAAATGTTAATACCTCGAAGCTGAACTACATTACTATGTTGTCCTGTAATATGATCGCCGGTTACCGATAACCATTCATTCGAACTGGAGACCAACACTCTATAACAGCATGCGGAATAATTAACGGCAACTGTTATCGTCTGCCTTTCTGCCGCTTCAGCCGGTATATTAGTAATACCAGGCGCGGAACTACTCCATTCAGACGCAGAAATATTGGTTGTCCATTCAACTTGATAACTTGCAGCAGCAGGCAATGTTTGAAAAGTCAGAATTCCGTTGGGATCGAAAGAAAGAATTCGTAAATTATTTGTTGCCGCTGATGACGCATTACAAATAAAGATAAAACTAAGAAAACAAATGCGCGCCAAATTCATGTTTGTTCCTCCAGTCATTTAATGGCAAAGAAAAGGCAATACAAAAAAATAACTATCAATGACAGTGCATCCAAATCCGAAATCCAAAATAAAAAATCCAAATTATTAAAAACGGTTCCGGAAGAATGTTGTTAGTTCCGGGAGTTGGTATGGAAAATAAACTCCACTCACCAATTGCGTCAGGAAAAATACCATAAGAAATGTCAGCACTCTGTACGCCGAAAACTATTGAATGAATTAATGCTGTTCCGGAAATTGCACTGCTGTAAAGCCCGATTTCTTCGCCGCTGCCACTGAGTTTGAACGGAAGATGTAAAAGCCCTTCGTTGGTTTCGTTATCTGCCCATAGTATTAAGAAAGCTGTGGGTTGAAGATTGGTTTCCGGAAATGTCCATTTGGTTGGTTCGCCTAAATCATCGCTTAAAAACATTCCCGTCAAGTCAACACTGTTAGAGTCAGAATTGTAAAGTTCAATCCAGTCGTCATAGTTCCCAAAGTTGTCAGTAATTGTCGTGTCATTTATTGCCATGAATTCGTTAATTACGAGTCCGGCGGAAAGGGGAGAGGAGGGGCCGTAGCCGGGAGTTCCGCCAATTAAACAACTTGGTCGCCAGCCGGAACTTTGATTCCAAGAATTAGTGTTCGCGGAAGGATTCAATATTGTTAAAGAATAACCTCCGCCATCGGTGGAAGGATGCCATGAGTCTTTGTAAGCAAAAGATTGAATAGTATTTTCGCGTCCATCAGTTAGTGTGATTTTTTCGCCGGAGTTGTCAAAAGCGCCCGGAAGGAAAAATTTACCGTGAAATTCGCCTGCTATATTTATGTTTGCCCAGTTTGTGTACCGTTCAGCAAAGCCGAATTTGTCGTTTATAAGCACAACAAATTCTCCCGGGTCGAGAGAACTGACAGCCCCATTCTCAAACTGAAAAATAATACCTTCAGTAAATTCTATTCCCGCGAGTCCTACAGTTTGGGTGCCGATATTCTGCAGTTCAATAAATTCAAAATCCGAAGAAGTATAATTTGTTTGACCGTGCTCCGGGTCGGCGGGGTTGTACATCAATTCGGTAACTCTCAATGGAACTTCCTCGTTGAGAACGAAGACGGCGGAATTCAGGGCGCTCCATGTTGTGCCGTTTAGTGCGCGTGCTTTGATATTTACGCTGTAAGGTAGTTTGAATAAATTAGTGTACAAAATACCGATTGGATTACCGGTTCCGGTTTCACGCGGGTCTGTTCCGTCAATTGTATAATAAATTGGATAAGAAGCAGACATGTTCAATGCAAATCCGTTAGTAAAAGTTCCACCGTTTTGACTAAAAGCCGGAGCGGAAATATTTGGATACCATCCCCGACCGATAAATTGGTTAAGCACGACATCGGATCTTGTTTGTGGGGAAGCGAGGAGATAATTATCCAGAATATTATTAATTGCCGGAATCCAGGTGTCATTTTTTGTGTAAGGCGGATTGGTTGGGAAAAGAAAATCGCCCCATCTTGCTGATTCAGCAATTATCGCCAAATCCATTTCTTCTTTGCGAGTTAAAAATCGATTTGTAGAAGCAGAAGAAGTAAGAGCGCCATTATTAAAAAAATATTTATGAATTCGGTCGGCGAACCGAATTTTATATTCTTCGTTGCTCGCAATGAGTTGCAAATGAATCCACCATGGATTGCAGTAGCGCTGCTCTGAAAGGTTCGGGTTTAAAACATAATTTACACGGTCAAAGTTTACTCCCTGCGGAAGATGCGCGCCGAGAACGTGTTCACTATCGTGAGGAATAAATTGAAATCCTATCGGATTGTCGCGATTGAAAATCGCAAACAAATTTCGCGGCTGGGTGTTGCTGTTTGGCGGGCCAAGCGGCATATCACGGTTGCCGCTGTAAAATACCGTTATCATATAATCCATCAAATTATTAATATCAAGCAGTGCGATATAATTTTGATTTTTTGATTCATCTTCATTTAAACCTTGAATTCTGAAATAATTTGAGTTGTCAGCCATGCCGGAATTTATTTCCGACCAAAGCCGATTGTAAGAATCAAGAAATCCATCAGTAGCTTCTATTTCGCCCTGATTATCTCCGGATTTAACCGCATCGAAATCCTCGTTGTCACTTCCGAAGTAAGATTCGCCATAACGAGCTTCAGGACGTTCCTCGGTTTGGTAAAGTCCCCAGTATTGTCCGTTTAAGTAAACGTGACAGAAAAATCCGCGTGTATAGGGTTGCAGCATGTAACGATGAGTATCTCGCACAAAAATATCATAAAGCCAAGTGCTGTAAATCGAGTTGCCGCCCGCGCCGATATTCCAGGAAAAATTTTGTCCGGTGCGTAAGTCAAGTTTATCAAATTCGTTAACACCTTCATCACCGAAAAGTGGAAAATATAATTTTGCGTCACCATATTCAGAGCGGAAAAACATTCGGAAAGAATGTTTTGGATTGGTTGGATTACGACTCATTCCGCCGCGAATTCTCAATCCGGCGTTTATATGAAACCCGGTTTTTTCATCGGGATAAATTAGCTCTACAGAAGCAGGACATTCCCAATCGCTGCCATCGCCCTGTGCATTCACATAAATTCCGTATTCCGGATTAAAAAGGTTGTCGGCGTCAGTTACTATTGAAAAAGATGGAATTGATAGTAAAGCATCATCAATTAAATTTGAATATTCGGCATTGTTGACAATATCCGGGTCCATACCGTAATCAAAAAATTGTCCGTTTACAGGCGTTGCAGGCCAAGTCGGTCCCGGTACCTCCCCGTTTGGAGATTGAGTAACCACATCGGAAACAAAAATATAAGTATGAGTAATAATTTTGCTTGGAGTAAACCCGGATTTAAAAGCTCCCGCGCGCAAAATTGTAGTGTTGGAAATCGTAAGTTCCCCTGTGTAAAGTGTGCCGGTTGTTGAAGTGGGAGAGCTTCCATCAAACGAGTATCTGATTTCGGAATTTTCTGTAAAATTACTAATTGACAAATTGAAAGGAGATGAGAAGAATCCGCGTTCAATGCTGAATTTCGGTGTATCAACAAATCCCAGACTCCCTCTAGAATTTTTTTTGCCTGGCGTCGGTGTGGTCAAAAATACATTAGCATTGGTTTCAATTTCGCCGATAAGTTCCGCAGTTAATTCCGGGAATATTAAAATATCGGAGCTGCCGACCGGTCGATTTAAACCTTGAATTGCCAGGACATTTGTGCCGGTAACGAGCGAAGGAACAGCTGAAGAAACATCAAATTCTTCATAAGTTACCGTGTCGGCTTCGTGGGAACGTGTTGCAACAGAATTCCATTGAGGAGAAGGTGGCGCGTTTGTTATGGCGCATTCAACACCGTTTATGTAAGCGGCAAATCCGTCATCATATTTTAATTTTAGAGTTAGAGAGTCGAAAGTTCCTGAACCGGAAACATTGAATTTTACACGGGTGTAAAAAGAAGGATTAATGTTACGCATAGCGCCTACATCGAGATTAATAAGATGACCGTAACCGGAATCAAATTCATAACCAACACCGGTCTTGCCAATGAGCCAGCCCGAGTCATCAAAAGAGTTTTCCGCCCAGTTCGGCACGGTGGCAGTTGGAATTAAAGCAGTTGCATCTTGCTTTGCCGGGATTAGAACTGAGGAAGTTCGTTCCCACGCCAATCCATAAGAAATATCATTGAATTGAGGAGGATAACTCAAATGCGCGTGAACGATTGTTACGCCGTCTGTTAACACGAGGGCAACGTCTTCGCGTTCATCATTGTCGTTTTTACTTAATTTAAAATTTGTGTGAAAGTATCCGAGACTGTCAACATAATTATCAACATTTTGTCCGGAAGCGAAGACAATTAGAAATCCATATGCGGAAATATTGGTTGCCGGGAATTGCCATTTTGTGAGGTCGTTTGTGTTGTCGGTCAAATAATATCCGGCAATGTCAGCTGAGTTTGAAGATGGATTATAAAGTTCTATCCAGTCGGAATAATTTCCATCTCCGTCCATGAGGGTGGAATCATTGGCCGCCATGAATTCAGAGATAAGAATTTCCGCGCGACAAAAGTTAGCGAAAATAATCGAAAAGAATAAATACAGGAAGAATTTGTTCATTATAAATAATGACGAAAAAGAATTAATAATATTGTACAATGAAAAAATAAACTTGAAGGTCAACCGTCCAAATCTTCAAGCACATTTTATCCAATGCGGCAAAGAACAAAAAATTATTTTAGTGCCGGTTCTATTACTTTCCAAAAGCGAAGATTTCCTGATGGCATGAGAGCTTTGACCGTCAAAGCATTTTTTTCTTTTTTCCCCAAAGGGGCAGGAGCAATATAAAGGTTAGCTGAATTGCCACTAAAGTCAGCATGAATAGGAGAAACATTATTATTTGGCGGCCATTGCCAGCGCCAACCTAACCCTGTTATTTCAATAAGCACCGGCTTTTCAAACAAAAAATAATCCTGAATAGAAATTATCCAGTCCGGTTTCCCATCAGGTCCGTTTTTCGATGAATGTCCGACAAAATCAGTGCCGTTACTTTCAAGCCATTGCCCTGCCTGCGACCATTCTTTACCGTCAGCAAGTGCAGTCCACTGAACAATAGTGCCATCATCAAAAAAAGCTTGAATATCAAATTCCGCGCCGGGTTTAACGAATTGCGGATTAATATATAAAAAGGTTGAATCTTCATAATTTTCAGTTGTCATACCGCTTGTTTTACTAATGTCTTCATCGGATTCGCGCGGAGTTTGCCAGGTTGAATTTTTGTATTTAATTTTCCAAAGGAAAGGAGTTTGAGATTTGAGATTTTTGTGTTTAACTTCTATGCACCATTGATTAACAGAATTAGTAGTATTATTTACAATTACATCTTTTTTAACTTCAGAGGTTTGGCCAAGCCATTTTACTTTCTTGCTTCTCAATTGTTGAGTGCTTGTAACGCCCCAGTTGAGCAAAGTTCCGTCAGGAAGAACAGCAGAGACATAAAAAATATCTCCTGCGCGTTCCATTACAGGGTCAAAAAAAAGGTCGGCTTTTGTACCGCTATAATTGACATATAAAGGATGATTAGCGGCATCCATAAGTTTTGGGCGGTCCACGGAATATTCATAAACGGCTTTTGCACCTTTAATCATCCACCTTACAGGCGATCTTAATTCAGGCGA
This sequence comes from bacterium, assembly GCA_029939815.1. GTDB lineage: Bacteria > Auribacterota > UBA3054 > UBA3054 > B51-G9 > B51-G9. The sequence goes on along the minus strand of JAOZSF010000107.1, from coordinate 1,126 downwards.
CTCGACTTGAAGATGCCAGTCAAGGATGCCGTTTGGTTTTGCAATTTTTACACCGACAAAATCCTGATTATCCTGCCCAAACCATTTACCGCCCGGCTGCCAATTACTTCCCATGCCAATAACTTTCCAATGAGCCCATCTGCCGTCCGGCATAACTGCCCGAACGATAAATTGATCACCGCCGCATGCGAGTACGGGATTAATAAATACTGTCATTTTTTCAGCCGTCCAATTAAAATCCGCAGGCATAGCTTTTCTTCCCTGCACAGTTTTTTCGGAGCTCCATTCGTCAAAACAACCTTTGCGAGTCAACCGGCTTCCGATTGGTTTATGAGGTATCCAAACATCGACTCTTGCCGGAGAATCGGCAAGGAACGGGCTATTAATTTCGATTTCCCAATCACGAATCCCGTCAGCTTCTTTGCTATTTTTCCCGAGATTGTCATAACCTCCCTGCCCGCGCCAAATGGCGCCCGGTTCCCATCCTTCGCCGTTGCTGATAACGAACCAGGTCAAGACATTATTGACATCAATAATTGCCTCGACTTTAAAAATATTTCCAGGCCATGCCCACAGCGGGTCAAAAAATAAATCAGCAGTTCTACCCGAATGTTTAACTTTTAAAAGCGGATTCGACCAGTTGAATGCGGAGTCATACGGAGCACGCCATTGCCCGATGTCAACCATAGAATACCAGAGTCCGCCGCTCACACGCCATGCGGTAGATTTAACGGAATTTAATCTGTCGCTTTCGATTCTTATATGCCAGTCATTAATTCCGTTTGGGCATTCAACTTTTCCTGTGCCGACCAGATCTTCGCTCGGAGCAATCCAGAGTGCGGATTCCATGGCAAAAGTTGATAAAGAAAAAAGAAATATAAAAGCAACAAATCTTTTCACAAAAAATTTAGTTTTCATGACGGTAAATGACAAATGTTTAAAAATAATAAAATGCTACTACATATAAATTCTACTATTATTTGTGATTTGTGTCAATATGAAAAAAGCCCCGAAAAAATCGGGGCTTATTTATAAATATTGAAAGAGCGAAACTATTATTTTTTCTTCTTTTCAAGTTTTAATGTTTCAGTAGGCTGATCACATACACTTGATGGTCCAAAATACT
>JAOZSF010000106.1 GCA_029939815.1 bacterium | reverse complement strand
TTCCGCCTGAAAAACAAAATAGTGTTCGTGAAGCGTTATCTCCAATGAAAGAGCTGGGATTTGATTTTGCTCCTCTTGGCAGTCAGGTGATTTTTTATCACGAGTAAATTGAAATCATTAAATTTCAATTTATGGTATATTTTGTTTGGTAAACAACAAGATATTGTATTATTTCGAGTCAGCCACTTGACATCATTTCCAGGCTTTATTATAATTTTACCTCTACTTTCAAAAAATAACTAATTAACCTCTAAATAACAGGCAAACTAAAATGTTCGCGGATATTGGCAAAGAAATTTGGGACAAAAAATACAGATATAAAAACGAAGATGGCAGCCCTATCGATCAAACAATCGAGGATACATGGAGACGTGTAGCATACGCGGTGGCGATGCCGGAAAAGGATCATCGTTACTGGGAAGACAAATTCTTTTCGGTATTAAAGGACTATAAATTTATCCCTGCGGGAAGAATTCTTGCCAATGCGGGAACATCCCGCAAAAAGGTGACAATGTTCAATTGTTATGTTATGAACACTATTAAAGATTCTATGGAAGGAATTTTTAATTCTGTGACTGAAGCGGCTTTGACTCAGAAACAAGGCGGCGGAGTAGGATTTAACTTCTCTACGATCCGCCCTTCCGGTGAATTCATCCGCGGAGTCGAGTCGGCAGCATCGGGTCCGCTGAGTTTTATGCAGGTTTTTGACGCAACGTGTAGAACAGTTATGAGCGCAGGTCATCGTCGCGGGGCACAGATGGGAGTATTATCTATTTCGCATCCTGACATCGAGCAATTTATCGAAGCCAAGCGCGGGAATAATGCGCTGCAGATGTTCAATTTATCCGTTGCTGTTCCCGATGCTTTTATGGAAGCGGTAAAAGAGGATCAGAACTGGGACTTAAAATTCGATGAAAAGATTCACAAAACAGTTCGCGCGCGTGATTTGTTCGAAAAAATAATGAAGTCAACTTATGATCATGCAGAGCCGGGATTCATTCTTATTGACCATATTAATAAAATGAACAATCTCTGGTACTGCGAAGATATCCGCGCGACAAATCCTTGCGGTGAACAACCGCTGCCGCCTTATGGAGCATGTCTTCTCGGCTCGATTAATCTTACGAAATTTGTTAAAGCGCCTTTTACGGATAAAGCTGAAGTCGATTACAAATCTCTTACGGAAATGATTCCTATAGCGGTAAGGCTGCTTGATAATGTAGTCGAAATTTCTAATTTCCCCCTTAAAAAACAAGCTGATGAAGCCGCAAGTAAGCGAAGAATGGGTCTTGGAATCACAGGTCTCGCTGATTTATTCGCGATGATGAAAGTGAAATACGGAACTAAAGAATCACTTGAACTTGCCGGGAAAATCATGGGGACAATTCGTGACGTGGCTTATGACGCGTCAATTGATCTTGCGGTTGAGAAGGGGGAATTTCCGATGCTTGATCGTGAGCGTTATCTTGAAGGAGAATTTATTAAGACTCTGCCTGAAAAAATCCGCAAACGGATTAAAGAGTTCGGTATAAGAAATTCTCACCTGATTTCTATAGCGCCGACCGGCACTATTTCGTTGCTCGCGGGAAATGTGTCGAGTGGTTTGGAACCTGTATTTGCTCTTTCGTTTACAAGACGGTTCCGCACGGAAAATGATGATGAATATGAAGAACGCAAGGTAGCGGATTACGCATACAGATTATTTTCCGAAATTTATTCTGAAGACACTGAAAAACCGGATTATTTTGTTACAACAGATAAAATAGTTCCACGACAGCATGTTGATATGCAGGCTCATCTTCAAAAATATGTTGATAGTTCAATTTCCAAAACAATAAATGTTCCAAATGATTTTCCGTTTGAAGAATTTAAAGATATTTATCTTTATGCTTATGAACAGGGAGCAAAAGGGTGTACTACGTTCCGCCCTAATGAAAACATAACGGGAATACTTCAGCGCGATGAAGATAAAAAAGAAAAAGTTGAAATAGATGATGAAATGCTCTCCACAACAGATGAATTGAATACTGTTCCCCGCCGGCCTATTTATCTTCAGGGAACCACATATAAAATCAAAACTCCTTTAAGCAAACAGGCGCTCTATATTACTATTAATGATATTTGCGAAGGCGATGTGAGACGACCGTTCGAGATATTTATCAACAGTAAAAATTTACAGCATTTCAGCTGGATCGTCGCAATGACACGCTTGATTTCCGCTGTGTTCAGAAGAAGCAGTGACCCTTCTTTTCTTGTTGAAGAATTAAAATCTATCTTTGACCCGAACGGAGGTTATTTTAGAAACGGGCGGTATATTCCCTCACTCGTCGCTGAAATAGGTGATGTGATCGAACAGCATTTAATAAATATTGGTTTTATTGAACCCAAAAAATCAAAAAAACAAAATGCCGTTCAATTGAAAGTTCCGGTTGATGCTTCTGAACCAATGGGCAGTACTGAAAGTGTAGGCATGGAACCTGAACAAGTAGATGTTGGTAAAAATCTTAATTCACAGTTCATGATTTGTCCACAATGTGGAGAAAGATCATTATTCTTTGAAGAAAATTGTAATAAATGTTTCTCTTGCGGATATAGTAAATGTTCGTAGAATAAATAAAAAAAAGTGAAGATGGAAAAGGAGGATAACAATGATAATTGTAAAATCCATCTTCACTCAAGGTCGCTTCTTTCAAGCAATTATTGTGCCAGACTTTGTATAGTTAGTCGAAAGTACCTATAATAATATATAATGTAAAACTTGCGATATTGTATTTGAAAAAAAGAATCGCACTTGTGCAATGTATGCTTCTAAAGCCATTGCAAAAACACAATACTTTTTATTTTTTTGTGATTATGAATTTTATTGATAAACTGAAAAATGAAATCATTCTCGGCGACGGCGCTATGGGAACAGTGCTCTATTCACGCGGCATTTTTATTAACCGGTGTTATGAAGAATTAAATCTTTTGCAGCCGGATGTTATAGAAAAAATTCATAAAGAATATGTTAATGCCGGTTCCGATTTGATTGAAACAAACACTTTTCGCGCGAACTCTATCAGTCTTCTGAAATACGGTCTTTCAGATAAAACTGCGGAAATTAATATTAAAGGAGCGGAAATAGCGGCTGAGGCAGCGAAAACCAGCGGTAAAAAAATTTACGTTGCCGGAAGTATGGGACCAACAGGTCTTATTCTAGAAAACGAAATAGAAAACAGTCGCGATGAAGCATCATCAGCATTCAAATTGCAGGCAAAGGCTCTCGTGAAAGGCGGTGTAGATGTTATTATACTCGAAACTTTCTACTCAATGGATGAATTGATTCTTGCCGTTGAGTCAGTTAAAACGGTCGTTGATATCCCTGTCGTAGCTCAGTTCACTTTCGATTCCGGAAAATCTTCCAAATATAAATCCAAAGGTATTACTCCCGAAAAAGTCGCGCAACAGCTCGTTGACTGTGGAGCAGATGTTATTGGTACAAATTGCGGAGCGGGTCCGGCGGCTTTGCTTTCTATTGTGGAAAGAATGTCTTTAGCAACCGACAAACCCGTAAGTGTCTTCGCAAACGCGAATGTTTCTGAAATGCATGAGGGAAGAATGATTACTCTAGGCACTTCACCGGAGTATGTTGCTGAATATGCCCGTAGGTACGCGCAAGCGGGAGCAAAGATAATAGGTGGTTGTTGCGGTACTAATCCGGAAACGATTTCGGAAATATCCAGATTTTTAAAAGGTGTAGTCGCAGAACAACGATCGCAAATTTTCACAAAAGAAAAAGTTGGCGTCATGTCTCCCGTTCCTTTAGAAGAAAGAAGCATGCTGGGAAAACTTCTTACGGAAAAAAATCAAAAAAGAAAACTCGTAAGTGTAGAACTCAGCCCGCCAATGGGAATTAATCCTTCAAAAGTTATTGAAGGTGTAAAATTATTGAAAAAAGGCGGAGTCGATTTCGTTAATATCCCGGACGGACCGCGGGCTGTTCCAAGGATGAGTCCTATAGCTACCGCGAAGCTGGTTCATGATGCAACAGATATGGAAACTATTATTCATTATTGCTGCCGTGACAGGAATTTACTGGGAATGCAGATGGATCTGCTCGGATCGAGCGCGTTAGGATTGAACAATCTTATGCTTATTACCGGAGACCCTCCAAAAGTTGGGAATGTGCAGTCAGCTTCACCGGTTTTCGATGTTGATTCCATAGGACTTATTAATTTAGTCTCACGGCTGAACGGTGGACGGGGGCTTGCAGATGCTGATTTGAAATGCCGGACAAAATTCGTAATAGGAGCCGGGTGTAATCCCGGTGCGGTGGATATTGAGGAAGAGATAAGGAGATTTGAAGCTAAAATAAATGCCGGCGCGAATTTCTTTTTCAGTCAGCCGGTTTATCTTCCTGAATTACTTGAAAGGTTTATGAATATGACCGAACAATATTCGCATATACCGATTTTTGTCGGAATCCTCCCGCTTGCAAGTTTACGTAACGCGGAATTTCTTCATAACGAAGTTCCCGGAATGCAGATTCCGAATGAAATTATGGATAAAATGCGTTCCGCGGAAACAAAAGTTCAGCAGCAAAAAACGGGGATTGAAATAGCACGGAAAATGTTGAAACAGGTTATAAAATCATCAAGAGTAAAAGGGATTTACCTTTTTCCGCCTTTCGGGCGGTACGAAAGCGTGTTGGAAGTTATGGAAGCGATATGAAAAGATGACTGTGCGATAATACGCACACGTGCGCCGTGCCCGGAGAGGGGATTATTTCATTGAAAATGAAATGACTTGAAATCACTAAATCATTAAATAATAAAATCATTAAATAATAAAAGAAACTCTTTACAACAAATCAAGACTCTGGTATAATATTTAGTAAGAAGATTTTAAATTTAATTTTAAATTTTTAAGTTGATTTTATGGTCGAAAGTAAAACAAATATAACTGATTTTATAGAAGTCGCTGAAACAGGGCAGACAGCTTATATTAAAGTTCATGGTAAAGGAACTTTTAAAATGGCTCCTGATTTTAAAGATTTTGTTGAACGGGAAATGAAAAAAAACATGAGAGGTATTCTTATTGACCTTTACTCATGCGAAACTTTGGACAGCACTTTCATTGGTACAATAACAAGCCTTACTCTAAAATATACCAATAACAACAAAAGCCGGATAAGATTGTTTAACGTTAATAAACATATACGCTCAATACTTAAAAATCTCGGCTTGCTAAATATTCTCGATATATTTGACGAGGAGAATATTTCTGTTACAAAATTTAAAAGTATCGCTTCAGGCAGCAAATCCAAAATTGAAATTGCTGATTTAATGCTTGATGCTCACGAAACCCTGGCATCTTTGAATGATAAAAACGCGGCAGAATTTAAAAATGTCGTTGAAATGTTGAGTAAAACAGTAAAATGATTGACCAATTCCATACAATCCTTTTATCCGGCTGGACATTAACAATAATCGTTTTTGGAGTGCTACTTAGGAAATACAGTCTGCGGTGCAGGCATATGCGCCGCAGAATCAGATACGTTTCCTCAACTTGTGACTGTATCGTTAATCTTCTTGATGAAGCGGCTCACTCTCTAAAAGAAAATACAGGTGTTGACAGTTTCGTAGAAACTTTTACAGATTATTCCGCAAGAAGCCTGCGCTCGCAAAGCGCGGCTTTTTTTCATTATGATAAAAGTAAACGGACAGTTAAAGCGGTAGCTGTTTCAGGGCTTTTCCCAACTTTGTTTAAAGCTTCAGATAAATTGCTTGATATTGTGGCTTCAAGTCCGGATAAACTTAAAGATTACCTTCTTCATAAAGAATTCCCGCTTGCAGTTACGCCTTTTGGTGAAGCGATAACTGAGCAGCATGTCATCGTGTTTAATAAAAAAGACCTTCAAAAAAGATTGGTGGCAACTATCGGCGAATGTCAAAGTATGATGATTATTCCGGTGACTACGGATGCCATTTTCGGGGTGCTTGTTGTTGCTAATAAAGCTAAAAATAAAGAGTTTAAAAAAGATGATATCCATCTCGCGGTAGGTATGTCGGAAACTGCCGGTATTACCATCAGTCAGTTGTTGTCGTTAAGAGAAATTCAGGAAAAAAGAAAAATCGATTCACAGTTGAAAACAGCTTCTCTTATTCAAAAACATCTTTTGCCGCAAACCGTCCCGCATTCTGAAAAATTCGATATCGCTACTTTTTATAAACCGGCTCAACAAATAGGCGGCGATTATTTTGACTTTATTGACGTCGATGATGAACATATAGGTATCGTTATCGCAGATGTATCAGGAAAAGGTTACGCTGCCGGTCTGGTTATGGCAACAGCAAGATCGCTCTTCTCTGTTATGTCGCGTGGAAATCTTTCCCCAAGCACTGTTTTATGCGAACTAAATAAATATCTTGTAAAACTTATTCCCGAAGAAATGTTTATTTCCGTTACATACGCGATATTAAATAAAAATACCAGAAAAATTACCTGGACACGCGCGGGACATGAACCAATAATTTGCAGTTCGGTTGGTAAAGCGCCTAAAATTCTCGATGGCGGAAACGGGATGGTCGTTGGGATGATGGAAGGCGAGGCTTTCAAACAAACTCTTTCAGATGAAACTTATTCGCTTGAACCCGGAGATGTAGTTTTATTTTATACTGATGGCGTTACAGAAGCCAATGGCCCGGAAAAAGATGAGTTCGGCATGAATAGACTCGTTGCTGCAATGAGAACAGTTACAAAAATGTCAGCGCAGCATGCAATTGATCTTATAGTTCATAAATTAAAAAGATTTGTTCATGATGAACCGCCTTATGATGATATGTCACTTGTTCTTGTCCGTGTGATTCCGGAAACCGATTCCCAATAATCAAAATTGAATATCCAACATCCAGCACAGAACGCCCAATTATAAAGTACAATCCACTAATCCACTAATCCACTAATCC
>JAOZSF010000105.1:3867-6966 GCA_029939815.1 bacterium | reverse complement strand
GTCCTCGTAGCTCAGGTGGATAGAGCGACGGTTTCCTAAACCGTAGGCCACAGGTTCGAGTCCTGTCGAGGATACCAGAATAGATGATAAGTTTACATACACATACTTTTTTCAGCGATGGAGAACTCGGCGTCGCCGAACTCGTTCGCCGCGCGGAAGCCAAAGGCTACAGAGCAATTGGTGTGACCGACCATGCTGATGACGCGAATCTGGAATTTATAATTTCCAGTGTTGGTAAATGTGCGGAAAAGTTAAATGCTGTTTTGGATATAAAAGTGATTGCCGGTATAGAATTAACACACGTGCCGCCGGTTTTAATTCCTGAAATGATTGAACGCGCGAGAAAACTCGGAGCTAAAATTATCGGAGTACACGGGGAAACGATAATTGAGCCGGTAATGCCCGGAACGAACAGAGCGGCGATTTCGGGCGGAGCTGATTTCTTGGCGCATCCTGGTTTGGTAAGCGCTGAAGATGCCGCGTTAGCGGCGGAAAAAGGAGTCTTTCTTGAAATAACCACCCGGAAAGGACACGCTTATACAAACGGGCACGTCGTTAATATGGTGAGACAGGCAGGAGCTAAAATGATAATTAACACCGATTCACACAGCTCGTCGGATCTGGTTACTCGAAAGAATGCCGAACTGATAGCAAGTGGCGCGGGGCTCACGGAAGAAGAGATAAAAAGTTGCTTTTTGAACGCTGAAATGATAGTAAAAAAAGTATTAAATTAATTAACCTAATTGAAACTAAACCTAAATCAATAATCAAAAGAAAACATGGCAAAACTTAATAAAGAACAGATGAAACATGACCCTTTGGCGGAATCAATTGTAGAATTAATCGGCAAAGCAAAACCGCATTGGAAAAAAATAGCGGTTTACGCCGGTATAATCGCTTTGGTAATTATCGCAGCATCAAACTGGTACTCAAATAAAAAAAATCTGCCGGTAGAAGCAGGAGAAATGCTCGCATCTGTTCAATCTCCCGAAGCGTTAAACGAGGTGGTAAAGAAGTATCCCGAAACATTTGCTGCGTCTGCCGCGTTAATGCAACTGGGTTCTTATGAAGCTCAGCGGACAAATTATGGGAAAGCGATATTATATTTCCAACAACTTGTAAACGAACATCAAAAAAGTTTTCTTGTTCCGGCAGCGAATTTGGCAATGGCAAAATGTTATGTGGCTGAAAAGAAATATAAAGAAGCCGAGAATCTGTTGAAAAGAAATTTGTTGTATAATCGTGATCATTATGCGGCGCTTTCAGCTCAAATGGAACTGATAAATGTTTTGAATGCGATGGGACAATACGATGCCGCGCTAAGCGAAATTCAGCAGTTGGAACAGATTGCCGGAAAGAGTTTTTACGCTACGGCGTATAGCGGGTTAAAAGAAAAGTTGATGCGTATAACAGGCGTTACAACAAATCTTCAGCAACAAGCTTATGAAAATAATTCATTATAAAAATAAAATCACACAGATTTTATGTGTGATTGTTCTTATAGCAACTTGCAGCCGGGCAGCTGCCGATACGACAGTGTCGGAAGCCGTTGACGGCGTATACCGCCGTGCGGTTACTGCTTATGATAACAAAGATTATAAGTCTGCCCTGAAGCAATTTAGAAAAATGCAGAAAGAATATCCAATGTCGAAACACGCTGTTCGGGGTTGGGAATACGTTGCCCAGTGCGAGAATCTGCTTGGGGATAAATATTCCGCATTTGAGGCGTACCAGAAAATTTGGGATAATCACAAGGATTTCAACAAGCTTTCAACTATTACAAAAAATCAGATGACGATAGCCAATGATTTTTTTGAAATGAAAAGATATAAAATCGCTATAGAAATCTACGGCAAAATTCTCGAAAATGCCCCTTATAGCGATTTCGCCGCCTCAGCTCAATTTTCTATCGCTAATGCGTTGGTTAAACGTGAAGATTATTATGCTGCAAAAGAAGAATTCAGAAAGTTGATAAAAAATTATCCAATGTCACAGTTCGTTGATGACGCGGCGTATAATCTTGGATATGTTGATTATCTTCAGTCGGTAGGAAAAGATTATGACCAAACAGAAACGACGCAGGCAATTATTGCATTTCGACAATTTATTCATGAATTCCCATCATCTCCAAAAGTATATGAAGCACAAAAATATATTCAAAAATTAAGAAACAGAAAAGCTGCGTCTTTATTTCGAACCGGAGAGTATTACGAAAATATTCGTGCCCCGAAGGCGGCAAGTATCTCCTTCAGAGAAGTGATTGAACAATATCCTGATACTGATTATGCCGAGCGAGCCCGAAAAAAAATAAATGAAATAAACAAATCTAAAGTTGCTAAATCAGTTCAGGCACAGCAAGTTGTAAAAATGGTGCGTCTGGAAAATCAAAAAGAACTCGCGCGAAACAGGGATATCGCAAACCGTGATAAAATCAAACAGAATCCCGGTCCGAAAGAGCAAACTTTTAAACCGTCTGTTGATCAGAAAACACCTTCAGCCACTGTTCAGAAAAGCGAAGCGGAGATTAAAAAAGAATACGCTAATCGCATTAAAGAACTCTATACTGACCCGGAAATGCGTGAAGAACTTCGCTTGACCATGAAAGATGAATATCTTAAAGAAAAACTTCGGGATAAAGAAAGAGGAACGAGCTGGAAACAACAGGAATTAGTTAAACAGGTTAAACCGGTTCAACTCGTAAAACAAGAAAATATTGAACAGAAAACACCTGATAATAATGATGATTTACAGGAAACCGTTGAGCAAGTTGCGGCGGAGAGCGATGAATATCAAAGAGAGTTGGTTAAAGAAATCACATCCGAGAGCCTTGATGACTTAAACTCTGATGAAAAAACAGAAAAAGTTGCTGACTATAAATCCAAACCGGCAGAAGATGTTCCTGAAAACTTTAAGATTGATGAAGGAAAAGTTGAACAATCTTATAATAATGAACAAAATTATTCAAGTGTTGACACCGGAGATGAAGAACTTTCGGTCGAATATATAGCTGTAGATTTACCGGTTGCAAAGGAACCGGAAACCACTGTCGAAAAACCGGAGGTTGTTGAAGCAAAACCAGTTGCGGAGGAATTTGAAGCT
>JAOZSF010000105.1:2642-3767 GCA_029939815.1 bacterium | reverse complement strand
AAACCAGTTGCGGAGGAATTTGAAGCTGTTGCTGAAAAAACGGAAACTATTGAAGCAGAGCCTGCCAAGAAAGCACCTGAAATTGCTGTTGAAAAAGAAGAAGAAAAAAGTGTCGATCAGGCAAGCGTGGAAGAACAAAAACGCGCTGAACGGGTACAACGGATGGTTGAATATATAAAAAAAAGAGATAATGAGAAAAAAATTCAAACCCGTAGGCTAAGTGGTGTGGGGAATGTCCGCAGAGCTGAAGCAACGAAGAAAACGGTTGAAAGTAGTTCGGCCGCTCTTCAACAGCAGTACGTGCCAATTTATTATTCAATACAAAGCGGTGACGCTGCATTTCAGCGTGGTGTTTTTAGTGATGCCAAACGGTTTTACGGGAAAGCGTTGGATGGCTTACTTGATATAAAGAGTAAAGACCCTGAATGGAAAAGCGATATTGTCAATTGGAGAATCGATCATTGCCGTAAACAACTTGAAAAGATAAAATAAAAAATTGCTTAACTAATAAAATGACAATAATTCATAACAAATTTGTTCAGACCGCTTTTGCCGCAATGGCTGTTTTGCTTTTGTTCGGCTGTACAACAGTTGAAGTGAGCAAAGACGGAAAAGTTACGAAAAAAAGTATGTCTGTGTTTGGTTATGATTTTGGTCCTCCTAAAAGAAGTGACGGAATTTATAAACTGTATATTCCAAGAATAGGAAACCAAAGCAGGGAGCCGCATCTTCAAATGGAAGCGACGAACCTGATTATTGATGAATTTACCAAAGAACAGAGTTATTATATTGTACCAAGAGAAAATGAAGCTGACGGAATACTTGATGTAGTTATAACAAAAATATCTATGTCACCTGTGAGATATATTGACAAATCTCAGGATAAAGCCGCACAGGGAGTTCCTGTGGAATTTAGAGTGGTGGTGTACGCGAGTGTTGAAATGAAAAGAGCAAAAACTAAAAAGAAAGTGTGGAGAATAAACAAAATAACAGGAAGATATACATTTAACACCACACCTAATTTCCCGTTTCAGGAAGCTAAACGTGCCGCTATTATGCAGGCATGTGGTGATTTGTCACGCGAGATAGTTGATAATTCTGTTGAACGCTGGGAATAACGAATAA
>JAOZSF010000105.1:0-2542 GCA_029939815.1 bacterium | reverse complement strand
AATAACGAATAACGAATAACGAATAACGAAGAGTTCCCCTTCGGCGGATCTTCGACAAATAACAAAATAACGAATAACAAAATAAAGGTAATAAGATTATGTCAAAAATATGTGAAATATGTGGAAAAAAACCGGTTGCAGGAAGATCTATCGTGCGCCACGGAATTCCTAAGAAAAAAGGTGGTATCGGACTTAATATCACAGGTATTAATGCAAGACGCTTTATGCCGAACCTTCAGAGAGTCCATGCAGTGCTTCCTAACGGATCAAAAAAACATATACAGGTTTGTACACGTTGCATCCGTTCAGGTAAAGTGACTAAAGCGTAACAATTCTATTTTAAAATGCAACAGAGTCGGTGATAAAATGGGAAAGCAAAAAGCAATATTTCTCGATTTATTCGGCACTTTGATTCATGATCATGGTGCAATGGATAACGTTGATAGTATACGTTTTAAAGACAAATCAATTGATGCGCTAAAAAAACTACAGGAACATGGCTATATCGCCTTCCTTTCAGTTTGTAGAATCGATATGCCTATCCCTGAACGCTCTTATTTGGAAGATGTGCAAAGTTATGTGATGGAAAAATTGCTGTTAAACGGAATCGAAGACAGTTCAATATACTTTGTGAGTTATGTTCAACCACAGCGTGTTGAATTGCACCCTCTTACTTTAGATGTTATTGGTTCTCTTGAAAAAGAACATAACCTAAAACTTTCATCCTGTGTCTTGGTCGGAGATATAATGAAAGATATCAAAGTAGGCAAAAAAGCCGGTGTTAAAACCGCTTTGCTCAGCTCGCCCGATGATACGCCGATGGAAGTTGATGACGAGTGGGTCGAACCGGACATGATAGGCGATAATTTGTACGAGATTGCAGATGAGCTTGTTTGTGATTAATTTACACAAACACTTTTGCTAACACTTTTGCTTCATACATTATTATGCAAACGGCAATTGGGATTATACCTGCCCGCATGGCTTCAACAAGATTTCCGGGGAAACCTTTGAAAATTATTGCGGGGTATCCTTTGGTGCAGCATGTTTACTGCGCAGCAAAAGCATGCAAAACTTTAGCGGATGTTTGGGTCGCTACTGATGATATTAAAATCGCCGATGCCGTAGAAAACTTTGGCGGAAAAGTCGTTGTTACAAGCCCTGACCACACATCAGGGACTGACAGGATAGTTGAAGCGGTAGAAAAAGTTGCCGGAGATGCTGAGATCGTTGTAAATATTCAGGGTGATGAACCATTGGTTCGGCCGTCTGATATTGATAAATGTGTTGCTGAAATAACAGCGAAAAATAATGCCGATTGGGCTACTCTAATTTATAAATTAGATGTTGGCTCTGAAGATCCGAATACTGTAAAAGTTGTTTGTGATTCAAATGGATTCGCCCTGTACTTTTCAAGAGCGCAAATTCCGTTTGACCGCGATGGCAACACTCCCATACAAAGATTCGGACATATCGGTTTGTATGTTTATAAAATAAAAGCTCTTAAAAAATTCGCGTCCCTAAAATCAACTCCTCTCGAACTTGCTGAAAAACTTGAACAGTTGAGGGCTTTAGAATCAGGCATGAAAATTGTCTGTGTGAAAACTGAAAAAGCTTATCCGGGTATCGATACACCTGAAGACCTTGCAAATGTTAATGAAATCATTAAAAAGAATCCAGAACTGCTAAACATAAAATAATATATGGAAAATAAATCCGTAAAAATAGGTGATGTCTCTTTTGGCGGCGGTGCGCCATTGGCTCTTATCGCGGGACCGTGTGTAATTGAAGACGAAAATCTGGCTTTAGAGATTGCTGAACAAATTGCCTCGCTCGGAAGAAAACTCAATATCGGTGTCGTTTTTAAAGCAAGCTTCGATAAAGCAAACAGAACTTCAGTACAAAGTTACAGAGGACCGGGAATAGAGAAAGGACTGCAAATCTTATCAAACATTAAAAATAGCACTGGGCTGCCGGTCTTAACGGATATTCATATCCCTGAACAAGCTGCTCTCGTGGCGGAAGTCGTAGATGTAATTCAAATTCCGGCTTTCTTATGCAGACAGACAGATATTCTTGTGGCTGCAGGAAAAACTGGGCTGCCGGTTAATATTAAAAAAGGACAGTTTATGTCCCCGGCGGATATGAAACAGGCGGTCATTAAAGTCGAGTCAACAGGAAATTCAAATGTGCTTCTCACTGAACGCGGATCTTCATTCGGATATAACAATCTTGTCGTTGATATGCGCGGAATTGATATAATGAAAAAAATCGGTGCTCCGGTTGTCTTTGACGCAACTCACTCAGTTCAAATCCCGGGCGGACAAGGAACATCAAGCGGTGGAGAACGTCACTTCGTTCCGCTGCTCTCCAAAGCCGCTGTTGCAGCAGGAGTTGACGCTGTTTTTATGGAAGTACACCCTTCGCCGGATAACGCTCTTTGTGATGGAGCAAATTCATGGCCGCTTGACGAATTGGAAAAACTTCTCACGCAGCTTATGAAAATTAATGAGATTAGTTATTAGTTAATAGTTATTAGTTA
>JAOZSF010000104.1:2519-6973 GCA_029939815.1 bacterium | reverse complement strand
TCAACTTCTTCAAATCCACGGTTAATGACGATTTTATTTTCGATTTTATAAATCGGCTGTTGAGCGTTGTAACTAATCAAAATAGCTTCTATCGGTAGTCTTTCACCTTTGAAATTATTTTTTTGAATAAGAGTAACTTTTTTACCGACATATTTCTCCATAAGTTTCGCCGGCGACATTAAATCGTATTCGTAATTTTGCTCAAGAACAGTTAATTTATTTCCGGCGGTAACCGGGTCAATCTGAACGGTTTCGGGTTGGATCTGACTTGCGACTTCCATAAATCTTAAATCAACAACTCCTGTCGGCAGGGTTATTTCGCGTTGATCACGCACGACGCCGAATCCGGCATTATAAATTGTAACGGCGATCTTTTTCTGGTCTGCGAGAGTGGAAGTTGCAGTAGAAACAGTATTATCATTTTTAGTTTTTGTTTTAGTTGTTGGAACAGCATTGCAGGAACTTATAAAAAGGACCGCTGAAAGTATAGATAGCAAAGTTTTCATTTCTTGCCTTTGAGTTGAATTAATATAAATGTTAAAAATCACATATATTATACCAATAAACGGGAAAAAATTCTTTATGTACTTGAGAGGAAAATGGAAAAATGGTATAATCCGCTTATTACTACTAACTACTAACAACTAACTACTAACTAATTGTGTGTAAAATGAGTAAACCAAAAAAAATATTCGGAACAGACGGAGTGAGAGGTATTGCCAATATTGAACCTATGACAGTAGAAACCGCGTTAAAACTCGGGCGGGCAGCTGCTCATGTTTTTAAAAAAGATAACCGCAGACACAGAATCGTGATAGGAAAAGATACTCGCTTGTCATGTTATATGGTCGAAAACGCGCTCGTAGCGGGAATTTGTTCAATGGGAGTTGACACGCTTCTTGTAGGACCATTACCTACACCCGGTGTTTCATTTATCACAAGAAGTTTACGCGCAGATGCCGGAATAGTTATTTCTGCTTCTCATAACGCTTACCAGGATAATGGAATAAAATTTTTCGGAGCTGACGGATATAAGCTCAGCCTGAAAATAGAGGAACAAATGGAATCACTTATCTCCTCCGGAGAGCTTGATTCCATAAGACCAACTAAAACAGATGTGGGTAAAGCATATCGCATTGATGACGCTCTCGGCAGGTATGTTGAATATGCTAAACAAAGTATTCCTAAAGGAATGACTCTTGACGGGATGAGAATTGTTGTTGATTGCGCGAATGGTGCGGCATACAAAGCAGCACCGTGTATTTTGCGTGAACTTGGAGCGGAAGTTATTGTTTATAATGATCAGCCAAACGGTACAAATATAAATGAAAAATGCGGAAGTACCCATCCTGAAGAGATAAGAAAAGCCGTAATCGAGCATCATGCAGACGTAGGAATAGCGGTCGACGGCGATGCCGACAGAGTAATAATGGCAGATGAAAGCGCGCGCGAAGTTGACGGCGATTTAATTCTTGCGATAATAGCTGAGGATTGGAAGAGAGAAGGAAAACTGCCCAATAATTCAGTTGTTACGACCGTTGTTGGAAACCTTGGCGTGGAAAAATACCTTAAAAGTAAAGGCGTTAATGTTATACGGTGCGATGTAGGCGATAGAAATGTAATTTATTCAATGAAAGAAAACGGAGCCGAACTCGGCGGAGAATCCTGCGGGCATATCATTGTTCATGAGGTGAACACAACCGGTGACGGAATGATGGCCGCGCTTCAAGTTCTTGCCGTTATGCGCCAGAGAGGAGTAACTCTTAGCAGGTTAATAAAGGGGATTTCGAAATATCCGTCTGTTGGAGAAAATATTCTTGTTAAAGAAAAACTTCCCCTTGATAAACTTCCGAAAATGCAGGAAGTTAAGAAAAAGCATGAGGAAATTATTGGTGATAAGGGAAGAATTATTATCCGTTATTCAGGAACTGAAAACAAACTCCGATTGTTAATTGAAGGAGAAGATCATGCAAAAATCGCAAAAGCTTTGAGAGAATTATCAAAAGTCGCAAAAGAAGAATTATGCTAACAGATTAACCGATTATCAAATAATTATTAACTGAATAACCGAAGGAAACATTTATAAAAATTTCCGTTAATAAATAACCGGTTTATTTAATAACCAATAATTAATTAATATAATGACTGCTTTCTGGGCTCTTATTCAACGCGGCGGATATGTAATGTATCCTATTGGCATCTGCTCACTTGTTGCTATGTGGGTATTCATTGAACGTTTCTGGAGTTTTCGCCGTGCATCCGTTAATGCCGCGGAATTTACCGCCGGGATAAGAAATCTTGTTCAAAATAAACGTATTACTGAAGCAATTACTCTTTGCACGGAAACGCCCGGACCCGTTGCGGCTGTTTTGCGCACTGCACTTCTTTCTCACGGGTTATCGAAAGAGGAAATTGAGGAAGCTATTGAAAGAGCCGCGCGTTATGAACTTCCCCGTCTTGAGCATAATCTTGCTGTGATCGCTACTTTAGCGAGAGTTGCTCCGCTTCTTGGTTTACTTGGCACGGTAACCGGAATGATTCAGACCTTTTATATTATCCAGACGCAGGCGCCTTTTATTCAACCATCGCAGCTTGCAAAAGGGATTTGGGAATCGCTGCTTACAACGGCTTTTGGACTTGTTGTTGCAATTCCCTGCCACGTGGCTTACGATTATTTAACATCAAAAGTCAGCGCGTTCGCTTCGGATATGGACCGTAGCGCGGCAGACATTGTTCAAATTCTTACCGATACAGAAATCAATGAATAAATCCTGGTTAGAGGAAGTTCGTCTTATTTCAAGTTCTCGCCAGTCGAGAACTCTTGGCGCGTTTGAACTTGCGCCTCTTGTGGATGTGATTTTAATGTTGGTCATTTTTTCACTTATGGTCACAGGTTTTATTTATACGCCGGGCATTCAAATTGACATCCCGGCTGTTTCAAAACCCAACGCCATTCATGGTCGAACGTTTACAGTTACGATTACTAAAGGGGAAAAAATATATATAGGTAATTCTGTGGAACCGGTTAGTTCGAGAGAAATTTTACTCTCACAACTGAAAAAGTTTGCCGAGCAGACGCGTGAAGGTATTGTTATTTTAAAAGCCGATTACAATGTCAGACATGGCTTTTTGATGAAATTAATGGAAGATATTCGGGCGGCGGATGTCCGTAAAATAGCTTTTGAAGGGAAAAAAGAATGACAGACAATAGAAAAAAAATATTGTTTGTTCATCATGGTTCAGGAATGGGTGGCGCACCACAGTTGCTTTTAAAGTTTCTTGTCCGGCTTGACTTGGAAAAATATAATCCTGTGATATGGTGCATAAGAAAAAGTTCCGCGTCAGATCTTTTTGAAAATTATGGATTTAGAGTTATAATAAATCAAAACGCATGCCCTTTTCTTCATATTTCAGATGGGTTTTACGGTATTAGACATCCTCATCTTATTCTTAAAATGTCTTGGGGGCAAATAAAATCTTATCGCGCCGCGAAAAAAATTTTAAACACGGAAAAACCGGATATTATTTATCTTAATTCTATCGTTATTCCCGGAATACTAAAAGCAGCGGCTGAATTCCCGGCAGAAGTTATTGTGAATGTGCTTGAATCTGTTTGTGCCGGTTATACAGGTTTTAGGAAAAGTCTTTTGATTAAAAAATCACTGAAATGGGGTGACAAATTCGTTTTTATGCTAAAATCGGAAGCTGAAAAATGGGGCGTTGCTGATGCCTCAAATATTACAGTAGTTTACGATTTCATTGAAACGGAAAAATTTAGAAATATTTCCGCGAATAATGAATTGAGAGAAAAATATTCAATAAATAAAAATACTTTCCTTATTGGCTATCTCGGCAGATTTACAAAAGCAAAAGGCGTTCATCACCTTTTACGCGCTGCCGGAATGCTTAAGCAGAAAGGTTATGATTTTCATTTGATGTTAGTTGGTCCTGTTCCTGTAAGTTCCGGCTTTGGAATGAAAGCAAAACTTTCCGGATATCTCGGAAAAAAACCATATATTGAGCAGCTGAAGAAAATTATCAAAGATGAAAATCTTGAAAATAATGTGACTTTTACCGGGGAAATGACTGATGTGGCAAAAATCGTTGCGCAGTTCGATGCTCTTGCCGCACCGTTTACCGAGCCGCATTTCTCACGGCTCTGCGGAGAAGCAGCAGCAGCAGGAAAAGTAATTACAGCATTTGATATTTGCGGACCGGGCGAAGAAATTATTAATGATGAAACCGGATTTTTAGTAAAGCCGTTTGATGAAAAAGAATTTGCGGAAAAGTTGGAAATTTTGATTAAAAGCCCGGAAACAAAAAAAAGAATGGAAGAGAAAGCGTCTGAATACGCGATAAAAGTATTTGATGCAGATGCAAATTTTTCTAAAGTAATGGAACTGATGTTAGGAATGTAGCTAAGGTCTTTGACCTTGGATTATCCTCGGTTGAAA
>JAOZSF010000104.1:0-2419 GCA_029939815.1 bacterium | reverse complement strand
AAGGTCTTTGACCTTGGATTATCCTCGGTTGAAAACCGAAGCCACAAAATAATGTAACCAAGGTCTTTGACCTTGGACAGAAGATGGAATTAAATATCCAACACATCTAATGAAATACAAAGAACAAAGAACAATACTATTTACAGGAGTATTTATGAAAAAATTTTCTGAAACACAAAAAAAGTCAACTAAAATATTATTCGGAATTTTAATGATTCTGATTTTTTTACCTGCAACCGGATGCCGGAAAAAAAACGGTCAAATTAAATTACCTCCCAAGCCGGTTCAGACAGGTAAAATAATTCAAAAAGATGTGCCAATTTATATAGATACTTTTGGAAATTTTACCGCAAATCTGGATGTTAATATAAAATCCGAAGTGACTGAAATACTCCTTGAAACACATATTCAAAGCGGTCAGTTTGTTACAAATGGACAGTTGTTATTCACTCTTGATACAAGAGAACTCAAAGCAAATCTCGATCAGGCAAAGGCGTCTCTTGCTGAAGATCAAGCTCAGTTAAAATTAAAAACAGACGACTTGGCGAGAAATGAACAACTATTTAAAACACAGGTTATTTCCGCCGAAGCTTATGAACAGAGTAAAACGCTTCATGAAGAAGCATTTGCTAAAGTGGAACTTGACAAAGCGGCAATAGAGTATGCGCAAGTTCAAATGAATTACTGTTATATTCGTGCTCCTATGGACAGTCGAGCGGGTTCAACCGGATTTGATCCCGGAAACTTAATTCAGGAGAATTCAGAAATACCGCTTGTAAATCTTAAGCAAATTGATCCTTTAACACTTAATTTCACAATTCCGGAAAAGTATTTATTTGATGTTAAAAACGCAATGTCAAAATCTCAATTGAAAACTAAAATTTTTATCGAAGGAGATACAAATATTTACACCGGGATAGTTAATTTTCTCGACAATAAAGTGGACGACCAAACCGGAACTGTTGCACTGCAGGCAAATGTTCCAAATAAAGACAAAATTCTCTGGCCGGGACAATTCGTTCATGTAAAACTTATTACGAAAATACAAAAAGGGGCAATTCTTGCACCT
Source organism: bacterium (assembly GCA_029939815.1). Lineage (GTDB taxonomy): Bacteria > Auribacterota > UBA3054 > UBA3054 > B51-G9 > B51-G9. The sequence continues at coordinate 1,350 of JAOZSF010000104.1, read as the reverse complement.
TATGAAGCTGTTCAACTCGGCAGGCATGGAAGTTATCTTTTTGTCGTAAAACCGGATAACAAAGTAGAAATGAGAATGGTAAAAACAACTCTTCGTGAAGGAGATAACATTATCGTTGAAGAAGGAGTTAAACCCGGCGAAACAGTTGTTACAGTAGGGCAGCTTGGTTTATACACCGGCGTTTCTGTTGTTGAGTATTCACCCAAAACAACAAAATGAAAATTCTCAAACGTATAACGACTAACGTCCAACATACAATCTTATGAACTTTTCAAATACTTTTATAAAAAAACCTATCATGACCGTATTGGTGATGATATGTGTCTTTGCGTTCGGGTTAACTGCTTATTTTAAACTTCCGGTCAGTGACTTGCCTGTTGTAGATTATCCGGTTATGCAAATTACGTGCTCGTATCCCGGAGCGAGTCCGGCAACTATGGCAACGACTGTTGCTACACCGCTTGAAAATGAATGTACGCAGATAAACGGTTTACAATCGCTTATTTCTCAAAATACTGAGGGGCAAACTACAATCACTTTGACTTTTGACCTCGATAGAACGGTTGATCTTGCCGCGCCGGATGTTCAGGCGGCAATTTCGCGCGCGATGAGCAATCTGCCGGATGACCTGCCTAATCCGCCTACATACAATAAAAATAATCCTTCTGAAGATCCTATTTTATATGTAGTTGTAATCTCGGAAAGTTTGAGTCAGGGTGAACTATACGACTACGGAAATAAAAGAATAGCTCAACAAATAAGCATGGCCGGCGGAGTTTCACGTGTGCAGGTTTACGGTGCAAAAACAGCCATCCGTATTCAGGTGGACCCCAATAAGCTTGCCTCATATAAAATCGGGATTGAAGAGGTGGCAAGTGCTTTGGATACAGGAACCGTGATGATACCCGGAGGAAGTCTGGACGGGAAATTAAGAACATTTACTATTGAACCGAAAGGACAATTAACAAAAGCGTCTGAATACAAAAATCTGATTGTTGCTTATAGAAATAACGCGCCGGTATTTTTGGGAAATATTGCGACTTGTATTGACGGCACGGATAATGATGTTGTGCAGGTTAATTACGCAGAAGGCAAAGAAATTCATGCCGGTACTGTTATGCTTGCAGTTTACCGTGAAGACGGAGCTAACACCGTTGCCTTATCAAAAAAAATAAGGAAGATTCTTGATGATTTAAAAGAACAAATGCCGGGCTCCGTAAAAGTAGATGTTATGTACGACAGATCTGTTCAGATTATCGGCTCTATTAAAGATGTTCAAACAACAATTTTTATCGCCTTTTGTCTTGTCGTAATGGTGATTTTTATTTTTCTCGGAAGATTGTCGGATAC
>JAOZSF010000103.1 GCA_029939815.1 bacterium | reverse complement strand
CTTCCGCCATATTCCCTGCGCCTATAAAGGCTATTTGTTTTCCTGTTATGCTCATTGTAGTCTTGGATTGTTGGATTACTGGATTATTGGAAAAATTAAACACTCAATAATCAACAAGAAATTAACAATGTAAAAGTAAAGAGTAATTTTCTAACTTCATAATTGAGAGTTCCGTGTTCGACATTGGATATTCAATCGGATTACTAGATTATTTATAATAAAAATTTCACTTTTACTTTCCCGCCTTTCTTTATTGCTGAAATTATATTATGCTTGTTATGCGTAACGTAAACAGCTAATGCCACCGGCTCAGGCATTTTCTCAAGGTCGCCGATTATAGCGGTAAGAAATTCTTCAGTATTTTCACGTGCCATATAAAAACTTTTTTGACCTTTAAAAGTAACGTTTAGCAGTATTCCGCGTTTCCCGCCTGCAACGCCATTTACAAGCCCGGGAATTCTATCCTCACAAAGATGTGCCAGTCTTTTAAGATATCTTTGCATTTCTTTATAACCAATTCCTGACTGCCAGCCTTCTTTATTCAGGAAAGTTTCTACCGCTTTAGACCGTTTACGACGTGGTGATTCCCGTTCGACCGGTTTGTTTTCAGAAACTTTATTTACGGTAGAACTTTCGGGTGTATTTGTTTTAACAGCTGCAGCAGTATTTTGATTCAAGTTAGTTTCCTCGTCTGCTCCCAATGATAAAAGGCAGAACATACCGACAAACACAAACAGTTTAAATATAGATTTTTTTCCCATTTCAATTAATATTTTTAAAAGTTACAATTAATTCTCCTTCCCACTCTTGCCCCGCGCACGTGTCCCGCGCATGCTGGGATGCCGGGGTGACTACCTTCCCACTTTCGCGTTAGCGCCCCGCGTATGCTGGGGCCTACTTTTAATGTCACATAATTTTACCATAACATTGATTTTGACTCAACCGGTTGCAAGAAAACAGGAAAATGGATATAATAAAGCCCGAAATTATGCTTTTGATGATTCGTGCGCCAGTAGCTCAGCTGGATAGAGCATCGGATTTCTAATCCGGGGGTCACAGGTTCGAGTCCTGTCTGGCGTACCATCATTAAGCAGTCGTCTTTCCCTTTATTTAAGGCACATCCAGCCGCTTTTTTCATTCTTTTTATCGTGCCACCGTTTTCCAAATTTATACGATTTCGAACACGTTTTGCCATAGTTAACGAGAACAAAGCGAGCACAAAAACTTGCATTTTCATAAGGTGCATAACCCTAAATAGGGGTTACTCGAAAAGGTATTTTAGTCTCGGAGAGGCTTAATGTTAATAGCCCCACGTTCCAACGTGGGGTTTCGGATTCCCAACGTTAATGCACCCTAAAGGGGTGCTACATATTTTGTACAACCCCTCCAGGGTTGTGTGTTTTTTTGTTTGTAAACCCCACGTTTCACGTGGGGCTATTAATATTTTGCCCCTTTAGGGCAAGTTTTTGCGTACTTCTATCGAAAAATATTTTTGTTGATAAAAACTCGAGTTCTGTAGTGTTTAAGCATATTAAAAATGCAAAATACTTGAGTGTTAATATTTCTTATCAATATTGATATTCTCTGATGTAATCAATTTTGACATGTTTTGCTGTTTTTTTGTATAGAACACGCAAAAATACGACTGTTTTTGTCATTCTTTTTTTCGTTACTTAATGATAAAATATATTAGCAATATTTAAGACTGATAATTGATTAATTATTAATTAAGAATTCTGCATTGCGTTTGCAGCAATTCTGGTATTATAGGCGCGCGGCGCGTACAAATCCGCATTTATCTTTAATTACATACTTTATGCCTAATTTAATAAAAGAGTTTAAAAATCCTTCGAACGAATTTCGCTCTATGGCGTTCTGGGTGTGGAATGGTGATGTCTCGGAAAACAGAATCACAGAAATGCTCGAGCAGTTTAAAAAAGTTGGCATCGGCGGCGGATTTGTTCATCCGCGCCAAGGGCTCGTTACTGAATATCTTTCTGAAAGATGGTTTGAGCTTTGGCAGCATGCTGTTAACGAATCGAAGCGGCTTGGATTGGAATGTCATATCTATGATGAAAATTCTTTTCCGTCAGGATTCGGCGGCGGACATGTTCTTTCAAAAAAGCCTTATGCACTGGCAAAATATATGGTGGCGAGAAAGTTCAATGAAAAAACTGTTCCCAAAAAAAGCGGAAACATTTTGAAAAAAATCCGGCTGGATAATGGTTGCTTCCTCATTATTGAACAAAAGGTAAGCACGTCAAAAGCATGGACTGCATGGTTTCCTTCTGTTGACAGGACGCTTCCTCAAACCACGCAAGAATTTCTTGCGTCTACGCACCAGCAATACGCCGACAGGTTTTCTGATGAATTCGGTAAAACTATTAAATATGCTTTTGCTGATGAACCTATGCTTGCGGAAAATGGCGGGTTGCTTATGTCGCGTTTTATTCTCAAAAATTTCAAGCGTGACCATGGTTATAATCTGCTTCATAATCTCGAATCTATTTTTGTTGATGTTAATGATTTTCATTCTATAAGGTTTGATTACTATCTCACTCTTCAAAACCTTTGGTTAAATAATTTTTGTAAACCTATTTACGACTGGTGTGAAAAAAATAACATCAATTTTACCGGCCATTTTATGGAACACGAATGGCCTTCTCCAAAAAGCACTCCAAGCGCCATGGCTTCTTTCGAGTGGATGCAGTCCCCCGGCATAGACATGTTAGCTTTTCTTGTTGATTTTGATTCGGAAACTGCCAACGGACTTCATCTTATGAATATTAAAGAAGTCGCTTCCGTTGCGAGACAGCTCGGGAAAGAAAGAGTGCTTTGTGAGGTTCACGGCGGGGGCGGCTATAATGCGACGCCGGAAGATTTCAAAAGAATGTGCGACTGGATTCTTATTAACGGAGTAAATCTTGTTTGTGAACATCTTAGTCTTCAGACTATAGCCGGCACCCGGAAATATGACTGGGCACAAACTTTCAGCGACCATTCACCCTGGTTTAAGTTTTATAAAAAGCAAGCCGATCATCAGGCGCGATTATCCGCACTGCTGACAAAAGGAAAAGTTAGAAACAGGGTTCTGCTTCTTCAGCCCACAACTACCGCCTGGTTATATTACACACCGCCTGTAAACAAAGCGTGTGATAATTATAACTCTATGAAACTGAATCATTTTTTAAACGATAAATGTGAAGGGATCAAAGAATCACAGATTAAATTAGTTAGTTTTCTTTCGGAGCATCAAGTTGATTTTGATCTCGGGGATGAATTTATAATTAAGAATCACGCGAAAATAGAAAACAAAAAATTCCGGGTTGGAAATTGCGGCTATGATCTCGTTATTATTCCTGATGCAATAGAAAATTTACTTGATTCTACTTTGGCAATTCTCGAAGATTATCTTAAATCAGGCGGTAAAGTTATTTCTGTTTCAAATTCTATAAAGTTTATTAACGGCAGAAAAAGTTGCGCGGCACAAAACCTAACTGAAAAGTATAAAGAGAACTGGATGTTTGTTAATGGTAAGCAGGAATTGTTGACCGCAATCGACAAATTTTGTCGATTGAAAATAAAATGTGCTGATGGAACGCCTCTTCCGAAAAATGTCAGTTATGAGAATATAATTATTGATGATGAATCCAATATTCACTTTTTTATTAATTCAGGATTTGAACCCGTTAGTTTTAAAGTGAAACTTCCGAATTCAGGCGTTGAAGAACTTGATACTCTAACCGGAGACATTAGCGGATACCCGTCAGTAGAAAACGAATGCGGTCAGACCGTTGAAATTTCTCTCTCCCCTGCCGGTCATCTTCTGCTTCAGGAATCCGAACAAAACACACCTGTAAAAGGGGAAGAGAAATTTACGGAAATTAAAGTCGACAGTTTTAAATCAATTAAAAGAACGGCGCCTAATGTTTTACCGTTACATTACTGTAATCTAAAAGTTGAAAACGAATTTTTTGAAAATATCATTGTTCCGCAAGCGAATATAAAATGTTGGCAGGAGCATGGTTTTGAAGATGACATTTGGTGCAGCGCGATGCAGTTTAAGGATAATTATTCGGATTTTGTTTTTGATGAAGAGTCAGGTTTTGAAGTTGAATATTTTTTCCAAACAGATGATTCGATAACCGATTCCGTTTTAAATTCTTTAGAACTTGCTATTGAAAAGCCGGAACTTTTCCAAGTGTATCTTAACGGAAAATCTCTTTCTTTTGAAAACTCCGAAAGATGGTTTGATGAAAATATTAAAAAGGTAAGCATCGCGAAGCATGTCCAAAAAGGTGTTAACTCCATACTTTTAAAAGCGAAGCCGTTTAATATTCACTGCGAAATAGCTCCTGTTTATTTACTTGGAGATTTTGCATTATTTCCTGTGGAGAAAGGATTTATTATGAAAAATCCTGTTCCGCTAAAACCGGGTGACTGGACAAAGCAAGGTTTGCCCTTTTATAATGAATCTGTAAAATATAATTCTGAATTTAAACTTGACACCGATACAAATCAAATAAACATCTCGTTTTCCGATTGGAATGGTTCAGCGGTGAATTTGGAAATTGACAATAAAAATCATGGCGCTGTTTTATGGCCGCCTTTTTCTTTTTCATTGAAAGGCCCATTCAGAAAAGGGGTACATTCTATTTCTTTTGAGGTCATCGGAAATATCGGAAATTTAATGGGCCCGCACTTTAACGATGGTTATCCTATCGTTTGGTCTTGGCTTAATGCTCCTGACAATGAGCCACACGGGGACGAATATAAAATTTCACCCTATGGTCTCGAACATAGCATTAACATAAACATAGTAAAATAAATAGTCGCCCCTTAAAAACCGATTTATTGAAAATATTTCAATTATTAAATCCTTTTGCCGCACAGGCATATAAAACAGCGAACTTGCCGTGCGCTTCACACTCTTCAAATTTACTGCCAAAATATTTCTTCCTAAAATTATTGTTTAGCGGACCGGGACCAACGCAGGCTTTACGAACAGTCCCGGCTTCATCAACGAGTTTTCCGATGGCTTTAAAAGCTTTTTCGGCAGAAATTAAAACATTTTCATCTGTCGTCCAGTTATTATGATAAGCTTTAAAAAAAGCACGGCAGATAAGCGCTGTTCCGCTTGTTTCAGGAGCTGATTGCTCATGATTCAAATCCGGCAGCACATGCCACATTCCGTTTTTGTCTTGAACTTTAAGCAGAGCTTCAATTAACTCATCAAGATATTTTTTTAGTTCAAGAAATTCGTTTGACCCTTCCGGCAAAACATCCAAAGAGTCAATCAGCCCTTTAAGAATCCAACCTTGCCCTCTCGACCAAGCGCCTGGTGAAATAGATTCCGGATTATTTTCCCAACCCCGTCCCTGATGCCATAAACCTGTTTCATTTGAGCGAAGCAAATTTCTATGCAGTCGAAACTGTTCAGCACATTCATTGAAAAAGGAAATATCGCCGGTCAATTTGCCTGTTCGCGCCATTCGAGCGGCATAATCCTGAAAAGAATCTATCAAAACTTTTGGCGGTTTATTTTTTTTATGTTCATGTAAAACAAGACCATCTTTTGAACGTGGAACTTCCTTAAAATATTTTTTTGATTCTTCGATGAAAGCAGATGCAATACGCGCGTCATTTGCAGCGAGATAAAGATTGTAATTCAAATGGCCGAAAGGTTGAGATTCATACGGAATATTATCTTCCGGTTTGATTTTTCTTTTCAGCATAACTGATTCAACGTATTTTTTGTATTTTGCGTCACCGCCTGCGAGATAGATTTCGAGTAAAGCGTCCAGAGTTAATTCAAGAGTATAATTCCCCCAAACTGAATTATCGTTTTTAATTTTCCGGAAAATGTTATTGATGATTTCCATAAATAGATTAATCTCTGTTGATAAAAAACGATAAATAACAAATGAAAAATAATAAATAGCAAGGTTCAGGAATAACATAAATTCTATCCACTTCATCACCTGATTTATTTATTAAAAAAATATTCTCTCCCTGAACTGCAAAGTTTTTGTAGTTGCCAACAACAAAATTACGCTCCCCGGCTTTCGGACTTTCAGTTCTCGCACGGAAAGATTTTACATCCGGCGATATAAAAAGTGAACTTGCCGGCGGGATGACCGTACCGCCCGCGAAAGAAAAAGTAACGGCATTTGACAGTTGCCAGTTTGAAATATCAGCGGCAAAAGAGTTTGTATTTATAATTTCTATAAACTCCTTTTTGTTATCTTCAACTGCAAAGTAAACTGTTACATTTGTAAAAAGAACAACCGTATTTGCCGGTTGCGCGTGCGGAATAATTCCGCCGTTGTCAATGCTGTGAGTAACATACAAATGAGTTCTGCGAGGAGCAAAATAATCATTTGTAATTTCCGTACATCCTTGGTCGATATCATAATGATCGTCCCGATTATAAAATCCGCTGTTAGTGGGCCAACCCCATTTTGCTCTGTCGGCATCGGCGAGAGTTTTCATTAAATCATGAAGTTGATAAACTCTTTTTTCATATTTTAGATTTTCGCGAAGGGTTTCCGGAGGTTGAAGCTGTTCATCTAAAAGCGTGCGGGTTCTCCGCGCATACATTTGTTGAAAAGTTGCATCAAAAAAAACATTTGAGTAAAGAGTGTTTTTTAGACCCCAAAACATACTTGAAACGCCATCGCCGATTGAACTGCCGTAATAATCGTTATTCGCAAAAACGTTTGTGCCTCTCCAAACATAGCCGAAAGTCAAATCTTTATCCCATGGAAAAATAAACCATTCGCCGCTGTCATCAGAATCATGATACATAAAATAATTTTTATGAGCATAATCCCAGTCCATTAAAAGACGATGCGCGGCAAGATAATTAACGACTTCCGGAATATTCACATTATCAAACATGAAAGTTTCTTTTTCAGTCCACGACGGTAAATTTAATCCGGTAATCAGTTCTGCGAGATCAACAAAATTAGTATCATCAG
>JAOZSF010000102.1 GCA_029939815.1 bacterium | reverse complement strand
CGGGTTCAACAGTGATTTGACAATATAAATTACAAAATGTAAAATATAGATAACTTTTGTTTTTACTATGCTTATTCAAAATCCGAAAAACTTAAAATTCAAGCTTACCGTTTTGTTAACCGGTATAGGTTTTTCAACCCTTTTCTCTCAGATATTTTTAATTCGTGAGGCAAGTGTCTGGCTGCGGGGAAACGAATTTATTGTTGCTGTCATTGTTGCTGCATGGTTAATGTGGACAGCTGTTGGCTGCGCCGTCAGTCTTTATTTTTTTCCTAATAAAAGTTCTTATTTTTCTACTTACTCTCTGTGGCTCACGTCTGTTATTATTTCTGTTTGTGAACTCATTTTACTAAAATGTTTTTGGGCTTGTACAGGCAAACTGCCGGGAGAATCTTTGAATTTAAGTTATGCTGTAGGTCTTGCCGCGACAACTACCGCTCTACCGTGTTTTTTCAGTGGTTTGGCTTCCGGGCTTGCGATAAAGTTATTAAGAATTTTTAAAGGCCAAACGGTTGCTTATTTTTATTTTTCCGAAACATTCGGCGCGCTGCTTGCCGGAATTGCTGTTACATTTATTTTCATTCCGCTTCAACACTGGTGGTTTTCGATTGCTTTTCTTTTTTCAGTTCCGATATTAATTTACAATTTAAGATTTCCGATTTTAAATTTTAAATTTGCAGTAATCATAATTTTACTTTCCATTTTTGCTTTCTCAGCATATAAATACAATAATTCTCTCGAGCTTTTCGCTCAACAAACTTCAAACCGATTTCTAACAGGTGAAATTATTTTGGATATTGATGCTCCAAGGGAAAGGCTTACCGTTACCACGCGAAATGGTGAATCTGCTTTTTATATAAACGGAAAGCTGACAGGTTCAAGTGTTCAAAAGGAAATTACTGAAGAAATCGGCTGGTATTCTTTTCTTTCATCAAAGCGTGCAACAACAGCACTGCTTATCGGTTTTTCGTACAACGGTCTTATAAGAGAATTTATTGAAAGAGGCGTGAGAGTAACGATTTTAGATCCTGAAAAGAATTTAATAAAAAAGTTTGCTCCCTTTCTTTTAGCCGAAGACGCAAAAATTATCGCCTCAAATAAGGTGAATATTTATCCGGAAGACTGTAGAACATTTCTGAAAACTCATAACAATAAATATTATGACCGCATTGTTCAAAACATAGGAATTCCGGAATCTTATTCTTCAAGCCGGCTGTATTCAGTAGAATGGTTTAAAATTATTTCCCGGCATCTGTCTTCTAACGGTACCTTTACCGTTGTTCTGCCCGGCAGCGCGGGATATGTTCCTTACGATCTTGCCAAAATTCTGTCAAGAGTGATTAGAAGTATGAAATTGATTTTTAAGAATGTAACCATCATTCCCGCCTCAAGCACATTGCTCATTGCTTCAAATTCGAATTACATTCCGAACGCACCGGATTTTTGGCTAACTAATCTGCAAGCTGCGCTATGCAGCGAGGGCAAAACAAATATGAGTCAGGATTCTTTCTCTTATCCCATTTGGTTTAACCCGGCCCTTATCAATGATAATTTAAATAAATTCCGTGTAGCACAATTCACAAATGCCTGTGCCAAGTTCAAATTTCTTCCTGTTCACAAAGATTTATCTCCATTTCTGTATGGTGACGCGATGCTTTATTCTGAAGCGCGATTTTCGGGGTCAACACATAAAATTCTCTCCACCATTTATAATCATCGTTCAAGAGTAGCGAAAATTTCGATTATAATTTTATTTTTTTGGATTTGCGCGACTTATGCCGGCAAAACAGTTGAGTTTTCAAAATTTCATCTTTGGATTTTAATGACAACATTTTCCGCGGCGGGTTTTATCGCCGAAATGACCATTCTTATACGATTTGTAATCACGTGCGGAAGTTTATTTTATTTTATAGGGTTATTGTTTGCCGGATTTATGCTTGGTCTTGCCGTTGCAACTTACACTATTGAAAATCTAAAAAAGATTAACCGATTTTTATTGCCGGGTTCAATAATTATATTATGCGTTTCCTTGTTCACCATAACATTTTTGGCTTTCCCGAGTTCTCCGTCTTTTGTGGTTTTGTTTTCTTTCGCGTTAAATATGATCTGCGGATTGTGCGTTGGAACCTGTTTCGCAACTCTGGCGCGTCGTGTTCAAAGTATAAATCAAAGTGGAATGGTTTTGTATGCCGCGGATTTATGCGGCGCGGTTATCGGATGTTTATTATTCAGTATTGTTATTCCACCTGTTTTAGGTTTTGGATTTTTAACAGTTATTGTTGCAGTAGTTCTTATCCTGACTTTGCCGGTAATATTTTACAGACACTAAAAATAAATCATGTAAATTCTGTACAATGAAATAACACATCTAAATTACGGCTCACCATTTCCCGGCAATTTTCTCACCGCAAAAAATACATTTCCCGTTTTTTATATTTACGTCTTTAATGTAATATCCACTTCTTTCTATAAGTTTTCTCCCGCAATGGGGGCAATAAGTTGATTCATATTTGCTTCCCGCGACATTTCCCGCGTAAATATATTTTATACCGAAACTTTTCGCTATTTTCACGGCCATATTAAGCGTTGATATCGGCGTTGGCGGCCGATCCATAATTTTGTAGTTTGGGAAGAATCTTGAGAAATGAACCGGCATATCGGTTCCTATTTCAGTTACAACCCATTTGCACAAATTACTTATATCCTGAGGCGAATCATTAGCGCCCGGGATAATTAAGTTAGTAAGCTCGGTCCAAACGCCTTCTTCCTTCAGGATTTTAAAAGTATTTAATACGGGATTTAATTTTCCGGTTGTGTATTCCGAATAAAACTGTTTTGAGAATCCTTTCAAATCAACATTAGCGGCGTCAATATATTTGCATAGTTCCCGCAAAGGTTTTTCTTCAATATATCCGCAAGTTATATAAACATTTTTCAATCCTTTTGATTTCGCGAGCTTTGCCGTGTCACGCATATATTCAAAAAATATTGTGGGCTCAGTATAAGTATATGCTATTGATTTACAACCTGCCCGGAGCGCCTCATCAACAATTTGTTCCGGTGACAAATTTATATATCTTGTTTTTTCCGGTTTGGCTTGTGATATTTCCCAATTCTGGCAAAAAATACATTTCAAATTACAGCCGGCCGTTGCAACGGAAAACGCCTTACTTTTAGGATAAAAATGGAAAAGCGGCTTTTTTTCTATCGGATCTACATGAATCGCAACAGCTTTACCATAAACAACAGTCCTTAGAATTCCGCCGATATTAACACGAGCCCTGCAATCTCCGCTATATCCGTTTGGAATAACGCATTTTCGGGGACAGAGTTTGCAAATCACGGCATTGTCTTCTATCGCGTCCCAATATTCCGCGATATGCATTGAAAGACCTGCGCGAGCGACTTCGCCGCTTGATATTTTAGTAAATCCGGAAACGTCCGCATTTTTCTTCCAACTTATTTCGGGGGTATTTTTCCCGAGACTGCCGTGAATTTCGACCCATAAATTGGAAACGAACAACGCGGTAACAATCGCGATTAAGGCTAAAGCTAAAAAAGGTTTAAATATATTTATCATTTATCTGTGTTTCATCTGTAGGTATTTTTTTATTAAATCGGGAAATTATTTCAAAGAGTGCGCCGTCAACGCAAAAGAAGTTACACCAGAATCTTTTAATAAAGCAAGACACAATTAAAACTGATAATCCGAACATAAAATAAATTTTTGTCTGATTTCTCGTAAAGATCGAATGGAACGGCTCAAATTTATCCGCGGGAATTTTTGAGAACACAACCATCAGAATAATTACTGTAAATAATAATATATATTTTGTGTACCGTAAATATTTTATTACACTTTTCGGTAATTGGAGATTACCGGGAATTACGCGGTAACAAATTTCTGTTGCCGCGCCAAACGGGCAAACATATTTGCAATAAGCTCTTCCGAAAAAGAGAGGAGAGATAATTGTCATAAAAAAGACTACATACCAGGATAAATTACTAATTGGCGGGAAATTACCATGAATAAGCAGAGAGACTTGCTCAATAGAGAAAAACGTGGTACGATAGAAACCAAGAATCGCGACCGCTAAAATCCACAGACAAAATTGCAGCCACAATTTTTGCAGCCGGGAAATTTTTGCAACCAATACCGCAATTGTAAAAAGAATAATAAATGGGATTACCGTTCTTGCAAAACGGTACGTAATCCGTAATCCGTGGTTCGCGGTCCGTAATTGGTTATCGCTTTTATTTTTCAGCGCTAAAAAACGGTTTGCGGCGGCGTGAAGATTTTTGCGCAGCGAGTCAGTTGTCATTGTTGCTCCACTAACCCCATCAACGGACTCGACATTTTCCAACAGGAAATCCATTGAGTTATTTTTCCATTGTTCAAGCCATTTTGACACCGGTTCAACAACATATTTAGATTCATTGTTTTCCAATAGAAAGACATTTGAAATAACGCCTGAATCATCAACTGCGATAATAACAGGTGTTTTTCCCGCGTATCCGTGCGAATCGACATTAAGTTTTCTTGTATCAACTAAGTTTAAGTTTTTATAAGCCGGTCCTGCGATTGTTTCAGCATCAATGGATTTTTTTGAGTAAAGCAGAGAATGAAAGTTTAAAAGCGCGAAAAAGATATAAGCGAAACCAACAATTATTCCTGCTGTCCTGCCTATCTTTCTCCAAAATCCCCAGCGTGTAAGTGCTCCGGCAAAGATCAGAGGAAAAAGATAAACGGAAGTGCCGAGAAAAAAAGCAAAGAAATATAGCCCGCCCCACAAAGCACTTTTTGTTTGAATTGTGACTGTCGCGGCCAAAACAAATGGCGGGCAAAAATTCAATCCTGTAGTTATGCCAAGAAGAAACGGAACTGATTTTTTGTTTGATTTTTTCTCTAAGGCGCATGCGTGTGAACTTTTGTTTATATAACTCAACAGAAGCAAAGCGGCAATCAAATAACTTGAAGGAATTATCCAGTTTAACCATGGAAGCAAACTGATTTTAGAGCCTAACCAGCCGATAATAACGCCAAAGGTGACATAAGCTAAAAAACGACCGCATGAGAAATTCAGAAATACGAAAAAAGATTTAAGGAGATTTTGCCGTTTGCTTAAAAACAAAGGCAGCAGCAGACAACTGCATGTACTTAGGCACAGAGCGCCAACAGACAAGCCGGTAATTAGTCCGCCTAACAGGAATGAAATATTGAAATTGTTATCCATATCAATAAAGAAATTTATTAATTCAATTCTCCTTTATCGATAATATTATACCATTAAACTGAATGAATGTAAAAATAATTATTGTAAAAATATGCCGGTTTTGATAAAATCTTTATAATGAATGAAAATAGTAAAATTGATTTCTCGATAATTGTCCTTAATTGGAACAGTTTAGTTTATCTGAAAAAATGTCTCGGCGCACTTAGAAATCAGTCGCATAGAGCTTTTGAAGTGTTCTGTATTGATAATGGCTCGACAGACGGAAGCACGGAATGGATTAACTCCGTAAATCTTGATGAATTGGTTGGCGTACCGGCGAAAAAAATTCTTCTGAAAAAAAACATCGGGTTCGCCGCAGGAATGAATAAAGGTATCCGCGAATCAAACGGAAAATATATTGTTCCATTGAATGTCGATGTTTTTTTAGAGAAAGATTTTCTCGAAAACGCAGGGAAACTTTTCTCGGAAAATGCCGGCTTCCAAATGCTCGGCGCGAAAATTTATCGCTATGACGATGAACCAACTGAAGAAGTAATCTGCTCAGGCGTCTGGCTGACAAAACATTTCAGCATTTCAACTCTGCTGACCGACGCGGAAGAAGAGAGAGAAGTTTTCGGTCCCGCGGGCTGCTGTCCGATTTTCCGGCGGGACGCTTTGGATAAATCATCATTTGAAGCGGAAAATAAAATACAATTTTATGATGAACTGTATTTCGCTTATGGTGAGGATGTGGATATTTATCTCAGGATGAATTTAATGGGATTTAAATGTCTTTATTCACCAAAACTGATTGCGTGGCATGCTCATTCGGGCACTCAAGACGGTGTTCTCTGGCACACGAAAAGCGCGGCTACATTGAGCAGGCTTCCCGCGAATGTTTTTTACACGTGGTTAAAAAACTGTCCGCCGGGAATGTTGATAAAAAGAGCATGGCGGGTTTTTCTCGCGCCGATTGCGATGTTTCTAATCTTACTTTTTCGCAGACCGGGAGTTTGCTTTGCTCCTCTTGCGGCATATTTTTCTTTTATGAAAAATCTGCCGAGAACATTGAGAATAAGGAAACAATTGAAGAAATTATGAATTATGCAATGAAATAACATGCGTATTTCGCATGGTCATTATGAATTAAGGATGAAAAATTTTAACAAAATATAATAAAGAGGTAAAACATGAATATTAAAAACAAAAGAATATGTATAACAGGCGGAGCAGGATTTCTCGGCTCTCATTTAATTGAAAATCTTAAATCTAAAGGATGCGAAAATATTTTCGTTCCCCATATCGAAGATTACGACCTAACTACTGAAAAAGATATTATTAAAATGTATCAGGACGCGAAACCGGATATCGTAATCCATCTCGCCGCAGTTGTCGGTGGAATTGGTGCTAACCGCGAACATCCCGGAAGCTTTTACTACAAAAATCTTATGATGGGCGCGCAATTAATCGAACAGGCACGACTTTACGGTTTAGAGAAATTCGTTGCAATCGGAACGATTTGCGCGTATCCGAAATTCACTCCCGTTCCTTTTAAAGAAGAAGAACTTTGGAATGGTTATCCTGAAGAAACTAATGCTCCTTACGGCATCGCGAAAAAATGTATGCTTGTCCAGCTCCAGTCGTACAGAGATGAATACGGCACGAAGGGAATTTTCCTTTTACCGGTGAATTTGTATGGTCCAAAAGATAATTTTGATCCGAATTCTTCACATGTTATTCCCGCACTCATCAAAAAATGTATTGAAGCAAAAGAAGCCGGAAAAGATGAAATTAT
>JAOZSF010000101.1 GCA_029939815.1 bacterium | reverse complement strand
TTTGCGAACCACCCCGCCTTTCAGGCACCCCCAGCATGCGCGGGGTCCGAGACCCTCCTTTGTAAGGAGGGGAATTAATTCAGGTACCAAGAAATTTTTTCATTTCTTCCAACTTTTCTATTTTCTCTTTTGCTTCTTCAAGGCGACCTCGTTCGGCATCAACGATTTCTTTTGGAGCGTTGTCAACGAATCTTTCATTGCCGAGTTTTTTCTCAAGCGAATTAATATATGAGTTTAATTTATCAATTTGTTTTCCTATTCGCTTGGTTTCCGCAGACATATCAATTGCGCTGTCGAGGCAGAGATAAATTGTTGCTATATCGCCGATTTCGCTTGGCAGCGGAGATTCCGGAGCAAAATTTTCATCAATATTTATTTCTGAAGCGGTAAGGAAACGTTTAAGGGTTTCGCTTTCGTTTTTAAGAAATTCCGCTGTTTCGGATGAAACAGGTTTAATAACAAAATTAACTTTTACACCCGGCTGAATATTAAATTCACTTCTTAAACTTCTGCCGAGTTTAATGAGTTCATATTTTTCAGAAACGAGATTCATTTTTTCTTTAGAACAAAATCCTGTTTTGGCAGCGGGCCATTCTGATTTCAAAGCCATAGAAACATTTTCATCGCCAACCGTTTGATGAAGTAATTTATACAATTCTTCACTTAAATACGGCATAACCGGTTGAATCAGACGCGTAATTTCATTAAGAACACACGCGAGAACAATTTGTGCCCGGCGTTTATTTTCCGGGGAATCACCGTAAAGAGCGGGTTTGATTGCCTCAAGATACCAGTCACAGAATTTATTCCACAGAAAATCATAAAGTCCCGCCGCATAATCGTGAAAATGAAACTCTTCAATCGCGTTCGTGGCGGAAATCGTTGCTTGAGCAAGCTGCTCGAGAATCCATTGCTCATCGGATGTTAAATTTCCATCGGAATTATTTGAGAATTTTTCGTGAAGTTCTTTCGGTGAAAGAACAGGAATTCCTTCTTCAAGATTCAGAAGAGCGAAACGTCCGGCATTCCATATTTTATTCGCGAAATTTCTTCCTATTTCAAATTTATCGCTTGTAAGCAAAGCGAGTCCGAATTTATGTTGAGTTTCTTCATCAGCCCATCTTGTCGCCATAGTTTTTTTGCATTGCGGGCAGTCAAAAGATTTCAAAGTCATATTTTCCATCGTCTGCGGAGTCAGCTTTTCACAGTGTGGGCATTTGTAAAGAACGGGAACGCGAACATCCTGAGTTTCCGTTGACATATTCGCAACGGAAAAGCGCAATGCGTCAACGCCGTACTGCTGAATAATATCGATAGGGTCAACGCCGTTACCTTTTGATTTAGACATAGTTTGTCCCTGCCCGTCAAGAATTTTTACATGAATAACAACATCATGAAAAGGAACATCTCCCATATTGTAAAGTCCCATCATAACCATTCTCGCAACCCAGAGAGTAACGATATCGCGCGAAGTTATAAGAACGCTTGTCGGGTACCAGTAATCAAGTTCAGGTGTTTTATCAGGCCAGCCGAGGGTTGAATGAGGCCATAAAGCGGAACTGAACCAAGTATCGAGAACATCATCTTCCTGTTTAAAATTATTATCATCAAGAAATGATTTTATTTCTTCATCATCACTTTCCGGACAAATATAGACGCGAACACAATTTGATTTATCCGGATGTGCGGCAACGGAGAAAGAGCATTTAGTACTGAAAGATTTTAATTTTTCTTCAATATTTGTTTCTAAGAAGTTATCAATAGCGGAAATAATTTCAGGACTTGGATTTGCTGAATCAATATTATCTAAATCTATGTTTTCGGGAACATTGATCTCGTTTGTCCAAATAGGAATCCGGTGGCCCCACCATAATTGCCGACTGATAGGCCAGTCCCTTTTTTCCGAGAGCCAGTCGATATACATTTTAGCATAGCGCGGCGGATGGAAATTAATTTTTCCCTCTGAAACAACACGAATCGCTTCTTCGGCAAGATCAGCCATTTTAATGAACCACTGTTCTGAAAGATAAGGTTCTATCGGAGTTTTTGAGCGGTCGGAGTGCCCAATTTGAGTTTCGTAAGGTTCTTCTTTTTCAAAGAGACCGAGAGATTTAAGGTCTTCAAGAACTGCTTTCCGGACTTCATTTTTTTTCATTCCGGCGTATTTTCCGCCGTTTTTATTTATTGTTCCATCAGGATTTAAAATATTTATCATCTCAAGATTATGACGGAGCCCACATTCATAATCATTCGGGTCATGCGCGGGAGTGACTTTAACACATCCGGTTCCAAATTCGCGATTAACAAGCTGGTCATCCGCAATAATCGGAATTTCGCGATTTGAGAGCGGAAGAACAACAGTTTTTCCAATAAGATGTTTATAGCGTTCGTCTTCGGGATGAACAGCAACGGCGGAATCACCGAGCATAGTTTCGGGCCGAGTAGTCGCGATAAGCAGTTTTTCATCGGAATCTTTTACCGGATACCAATAATACCATAAATTCGCCTGAACTGTTTCATGATAAACTTCATCATCAGAAACCGCGGTGTGAAGAACAGTATCCCAGTTAACAAGTCGCGTTCCGCGGTAAATTAATCCATCGCTGAACATTTTAAAAAAAGTATGGCGAACCGCGGTAGCACATTGGTCATCGAGGGTAAAGCGAATTCGTTCCCAGTCGCATGAGCAGCCCATCGATTTCAACTGTTCAACGATACGGTTTCCGAATTTTTCTTTCCACTGCCAGATTCTGTCAACGAGGGCTTCGCGACCGATATCGTGCCGTGTTTTTCCTTCTTCCTCGAAGAGTTTTTTTTCTACAACTGCCTGAGTTGCTATTCCGGCATGGTCTGTACCCGGAATCCATACAGCGTTATCGCCCTGCATTTTCCTGTATCGGGTAACGATATCCTGCAAAGTGTCATTAATCGCGTGACCGAGGTGAAGCGCGCCGGTAACATTTGGTGGAGGAATAACAATACAGAACGGATTTTTAGAGTTATCAGGTTCCGCGTGAAAAGAGTTAATTTTTTCCCATGCTTTATATGTCCGGGCTTCAATATCTCCCGGATTAAATTGTTTAGGAATTTCCATAATATATTTTATAAATTTTTAAATTTCTTTCAGTAATTTGTATTCAATAGAATCGATTAATGCTTCATAAGATGCTTCAATTATATTGGTTGAAACACCAACGTTTCCCCAGACGTTTTTTCCGTCTGTTGATTCTACAAGAACACGAACTTTTGCCGCGGTACCTGAATCTTTATTCCCCGGAAGCACGCGAACTTTATAATCAATAAGTTTAATTTTTTCCAGGATAGGGAAGAATGGCATTAGTGCCTTGCGCAAAGCAACGTCAAGCGCGTTAACAGGTCCATCGCCTTCCGCGGCGGTTAGTTCTTCAACACCTTTAACCCGAACTTTAACCGTAGCTTCAGAAATTATAGCATCGCATTTATCTTCATCAATAACGCGAAAAGCAAGAACTTCAAATGGCGAAGAATGACTGCCGAGAGCTTTTTTTAATAACAATTCAAAGCTTGCGTCTGCGGCTTCGTATTCGTAACCGTTATGTTCGCGTTGCTTAATTTCTTCAACGAGTTGTTTAATTTCATCACTTTTAGCATCAACGTCGAAGCCCATTTCTTTTGCTTTGAAAAGAATGTTTGCCCTGCCGCTTTGCTCAGAAATTAAAATTCTTCTTTTATTGCCAACGGTTGTCGGTGAAATGTGTTCGTAAGTTTTTTCATTTCGCTGCATCGCGCTGACGTGAATTCCGCCTTTGTGAGCAAACGCGCTTAAACCTGTGTACGGCTGTCGTTTATTATGAGCCAGGTTAGCAATTTCGTCAACATATCTGCTAACGTCAGTTAGTTTTGAAATATCAGCAGATGTTTCGCAGTTCATTTTTAATTCAAGAGCGGGAATGATAGCCGAAAGATCAGCATTTCCGCATCTTTCACCAACGCCGTTCATTGTTCCTTGAATGTGAACCGCACCGGCAGCCACAGCCATAAGAGAATTAGCGACTCCGCAAGCGGAATCATTATGGCCATGAAAACCGATGGGAGTATTTTTGAATTTACTGCATACATCCATAACAATCGAACAAATTTCCTGAGGAATACATCCACCATTTGTGTCGCAAAGAGAAAAACAGTCCGCGCCTGCTTCTTCAGCTGCTGCTAGGACAGTCATCGCGTAATACGGGTCATCTTTATATCCGTCGAAAAAGTGTTCTGCGTCAAAAACAACTTCTCTACCGTGACTTTTAAGAAATTTAACTGAATCAGAGACCATTGCAAGATTAGTTTCCGGGTCAACTCTGAGAGCTTCTTTGACATGAAGCATCCAGCATTTACCGAAGATAGTAACGACCGGGGTTTCGGCTTCAATAAGTTTCAGCAAATTAGGATCTTCTTCGGCTTTATTTTTAGCATGTCTTGTAGAACCGAAAGCGGCAATTTTAGCATGTTTTAATTTTTCATTTTTAATAAGTTGAAAAAATTCAATATCTTTCGGGTTTGAGCCTGGCCATCCGCCTTCAATATAATCGACACCGAAATCGTCAAGTTTTCTTGCGAGAAGGATTTTGTCTGTGCTTGAGAAACTTACTCCTTCGCCTTGAGAGCCGTCCCTGAGCAAAGCGTCATAAATATAAACTTTTTTCTTTTTCATAACATTGTCCATTTTGTTTTAAGTAAATTACTATAGCGCATTTGGCTGATTCCACTATTATTTGGATTTCCAACCGGAAATCCGGTTAGAAACACGATGTTTTCAGTTAAATACTATAATGGATTATAGTAAAAAATACATTTTTTTGCAATTTAATCAGCAGTTTTGCCGTTTCTTTTCTTTAGCCAAAAAAAGCCGACGGAAAATTTCCGCCGGCTTAATTTTCAAAGCAGAAATTTTATTTAATTAATTAGTTTCTATCAATTGCGTTGAGTTCTTCAAATGCGCGAATTACTCTTGCAACCATAGATTCCTGAGCTTTTCTCAGCCATACACGCGGATCGTATTTCTTTTTATTCGGTTTGTCTTCGCCTTCCGGGTTACCGATCTGAGTTTGGAGATAAGCTTCGTTTTCAACGTAATAGTCTTTCACACCAATCCATGTTGCCCATTGCGTATCGGTATCAATATTCATTTTAATTACGCCGTAAGAAATAGCTTCTTTGATTTCTTCCGGAGAAGAACCGGAGCCGCCGTGGAATACGAAATCAACCGGTTTTTCAGGAGTGTTAAATTTTTCCTGAATAAATTTTTGAGAATTATCAAGAATTTTAGGTGTTAATTTGACATTACCGGGTTTGTAAACTCCGTGAACATTTCCAAAAGAAGCAGCTACAGTGAACTGATCACTTATCGCGCTTAGTTTTTCATAAGCATAAGCAACATCTTCCGGCTGGGTATAAAGTTCTGAAGCATCCATTCCTGTGTTGTCAACGCCGTCTTCTTCGCCGCCTGTACAGCCGAGTTCGATTTCAAGTGTCATTCCGAGTTTACACATACGTTCGAGATATTTGCATGAGATTTCGATATTTTCTTCAAGTGTTTCTTCTGAAAGGTCTAACATGTGAGAAGAGAATAAAGGTTTTCCTGTTTCCGCGAAATGTTTTTCGCCTGCATCGAGGAGTCCGTCAATCCACGGCAGCAGTTTTTTTGCTGCGTGATCTGTATGGAGAATTACCGGAACACCATACTGTTCAGCCAAAAGATGAATATGTTTTGCGGCGGAAATACAGCCAAGAATTTGTGACTGCTGACCTTCAAGCTTAAGCCCTTTTCCGGCAAAGAAAGCTCCTCCGCCGTTTGAAAGTTGAATAATAACAGGGGAGTTTACTTTTGCAGCTGCTTCCATAACGCCATTAGCGGAATCTGAATTAACGATATTCACGGCCGGAAGAGCGAATAAATTTTCTTTAGCGATTCTGAAGACTTCCTGAACATCTTTACCTGAAAGCACGCCTGGTTTAACTTTATCGAGTATTTTTTCTGACATTGTTTTATCCTTTAGTATTTTAAAATTAAAAGTTTACTATATAATATTACTGTTGTTTAATATATTTTATAAAAAACGGCTAATAATTGCAAGTTATTCTTTCAGTTGAAAAAAGCGGTTTTATTTGATATAATATGGTATAGTAGTATTTAATTGACGAAAAACCGCTATAATATTAATAACCCTCACATAAAGAAACCATGGGCACAATCCTAAAAATATCCGAAGCAACAACTCTGGCTCTGCACGCAATGATTTATATTGCCGCTAATCCTGAACAGCCAGTATCAACAGCTAAAATTGCCAAAAGGTTTAATGTTTCCGCAGCTCATCTATCAAAAGTTATGCAGCGGCTTACGCACGTTGGGTTATTAAAATCTCTCAGGGGTCCGAATGGGGGTTTTTTATTAATGAAACCTGCAAACGAGGTGACTTTACTTGAAATTTATGAAGTGATTGAAGGACCGGTTCCAACTTCAACATGTTTACTTGAAACGCCTGCGTGCTCCGGAGATGTTTGCGTAATTTCAGCGCTTTTGAGAAACATTCAAAAAGAAGTTAACAAATATTTAAAAAAGACAACAATAGATAAACAGGCAAAAGTATTTAAGTAATATGTTAAAAATCTTTTCTCTTTATATTATTTGCTTTTTTATCTTTATATCATCAGTTTCGTTCGGAACAGTTAAAAATAATTCAAACAGTAATGTTACTATTCGTATTTCCTGGATACCTGATGTCCATACGACCTGGCCGCCTGAAATGGCAAGATTAGCTGTATTTCATTATTTTTTAAATAAATACACAAATATAAATGTTGAAATTTCATCTACATTGAAACTTGAGGGCGATGCCGCGGAAGGCAATGAATATCTTGCTATAGCCGGCGGACTGGCTCCTGATGTGTTTTATCTTTACGGTAGAAAGATCGGCGCCTTCATTGATCAGGGATTTATTCAGTCATTAACACCGTTTATAGAGAAGGATTTTAAGAAAACCGGGAA
>JAOZSF010000100.1:4453-7019 GCA_029939815.1 bacterium | reverse complement strand
CACTATATATGATATTATACTGAATTTGCATATAATTTTGAATATGAGAGCGTTTTTGCTATAATATATATTGAAATAATACAATCTGAATTAATCATTAGCCAAAACCACAGGATAAATATATGTCAAATGAATACGCAGAATTAATCATAAACGATAAAATATACAAATTTCCAATCATTACCGGAAGCGAAGGTGAAAAAGCAATTGATATTTCCGGATTACGCAAAAGAACCGGCATGATAACTATCGATCCAAGTTTCATGAATACCGGCTCCTGCTATAGTGAAATAACATATATCGATGGTGAAAAAGGAATTCTTCGCTATCGTGGAATACCAATAGAACAAGTTGTTGAAAAACTTTCCTTTGTTGAAACAGCTTATCTGCTTGTACATGGTACTGTGCCAACACATAAGCAGCGAAAAACTTACTCCCTTCTTCTAACGGAAAATTCACTTCTTCACGAAGATATGCGGCACTTCTTTGACGGTTTTCCGCGTGGCGCTCACCCAATGTCAACAATGGCTACAATGGTTAACGCTTTATCAACTTTTTATCCTAACGTTGACTCTCTCTCATTGAAAGAAGATATTGATAAAACAACTACGCGTTTGATTTCAACATTCAGAACAATCGCTGCATTTGCATATAAAAAATCAAAAGGGCAGCCTGTGGTTTATCCCCGGCACGATTTATCTTACTGCGCCAATTTTCTGAACATGATGTTTGATTCTCCTGTAAAACCTTATGAGATCGACCCGGAAATTGTATCTATGATGAATAAACTTCTTATTCTTCATGCCGATCATGAACAAAATTGTTCGACAACCACTGTTCGCGTTATCGGCAGCGCACAAGTAAATTTATACGCTACAATTTCCGCAGGAGTAAGTGCCCTTTCCGGACCTTTGCACGGTGGCGCAAATCAAGCTGTACTTGATATGCTGAAAAGAATTCATCGCAAGAAAGGCGGTATTCAATTTTATTTAGACAAAGCAAAAGATAAAAATGATCCGTTCAGATTAATGGGATTCGGACATAGATTGTATAAAACTTTCGATCCTCGCGCAAAAATTATTAAAAACGACTGCCGTAGAATTCTCGAAAAGCTCGGTAAAAAAGATCCGTTACTCGCTATAGCAATGGAACTTGAAGACCGCGTTCTTAAAGATGATTATTTTGTTTCAAGAGGACTTTACGCAAATGTCGATTTCTATAGCGGAATAATTTATCGCGCTATCGGTATTCCGGAAAATATGTTCACTGTTATGTTCGCTCTAGGAAGATTACCGGGGTGGATTTCTCAATGGCAGGAAATGATCCGCAGCGATAACAGAAAAATTGCTCGTCCGCGACAGTTATATATCGGAGAAAAATTACGTGACTGCCCGGAACCACCGGATTCACATGATCTTTCCTATAACTATTAATCGTATTTCTTGCTGATTTTTAAGTTCTGTAATGTCATTTATCGTGCCATTAACGATTGGAAACATTAAAATTGTTCCGAATATCGCTGTCGCCCCAATGGCAGGTTATACCGACCTCGCCTATAGGAAAATTGTCCGCGAAATCGGTGGCGCGGGACTTCTATATACCGAACTCGTCAGCTGTCACGCTCTCATTCACTGCGGCGAAAAAACTCTCGCTCTTATTGCAACTACTCCCGATGAACATCCGCTCGGAATGCAGATATTCGGTTCCGATCCGGAAATGATGGCTGCCAGTGCATCACTTCTTGAAGACTTCGGCGCTGATTTTATTGATATCAATATGGGATGTCCGGTGTCAAAAGTTGTAAAAACCGGCGGCGGAGCCGTTTTAATGACCGAACCGGAAACAGCGGCCCAAATCGTGAGTTCATGTGTTAAAGCTGTATCAATTCCAATCACAGTTAAAATCCGCGCGGGCTGGGACGACAATTCGCGTAACGCGCCGATTTTCGCAAAAAGAATGGCTGATGCCGGCGCGAAAGCAATTGCCGTTCACGGGCGAACACGCGCTCAGGGATACGCCGGTAAAGCTGATAGAAATATTATTAAACAAGTCGTTGAAAATGTTGATGTCCCCGTAATCGCCAACGGCGATATCGTTGATGGCAGTTCCGCAATAGATATGTTTGAAAAAACCGGCTGCGCGGGAATTATGATAGGTAGAGCAGCAATGGGAGCTCCCTGGATTTACAAACAAATTTATGAATTTTTGGATTCAGGTAAAATTATTCCCGACCCTACTCCTCAAGAACGCGGAAAATTCGCATGGAAACATTTTAACTACCTGAAAGAACTTTATGGGGAACATATCGCCTGCCTGCACATCAGACGAATCTCATGCAGCTATTCAAGAGGATTGCCCGGCGTTAAAGAGTTCAGGAGAAAAGCTGTTCGTGTAGAATCTTCCGCACAGGTTTATGAGGTTTTAAATGATTATTTTGGGTTTGACGATTGAAATTAGAAATTAGAAATTAGAAATCCCCTCCTTACCAAGGAGGGGTGGCGCAAAGTGCCGGGGTGGTTCTTAACTTTTAACTCGCGCAAGCGCCCTGCGGATGCTGGGGTTAACT
>JAOZSF010000100.1:0-4353 GCA_029939815.1 bacterium | reverse complement strand
ACTGCCAAATGCCCGACATTTTTTTTTACGAAGCATTCGAAGAAGAAGCGGAAGCGCTTAAGCGTTATCTTCCTGAAAATATCAGCGCTGATTTTTCATGGAAAACCATCCAGGAAATCGCTCATGAAAAACCGCCTGCTAAAATTATCAGCATACGTACTCAATCGGCAATTCCTGTCGGTTGGTCGGATAAACTTGACGCGATAATTACCCGCAGCACCGGTTACGACCATATTACAGATTATATTCAACTCACCGGTTCAAAAATTTCCGCAGGTTATTTGCCGCTTTATTGCAATCGCTCGGTCGCGGAACAGGCTTTGCTTCTTTTGCTTGCTCTTTCCAGAAAGTTATCAACACAGATTTCGCAGTTCAGTTCTTTCCACCGGGACGGTCTAACCGGAATGGAAATCGCGAAAAAAAATATCGCGATTGTAGGTGTTGGAAATATAGGTTATGAAATGGTTAAAATCGCTCGCGGGCTTGATATGAATGTTCTCGCGGTTGATATTGTTAAAAAGTATGATGATGTGAATTATTTTTCGCCTGAAGAAGCGATTGCCAAAGCTGATATAATCATCTGTTCAATGAATTTAACCGCCGATAACGCTGCTTACTTTAATTATGAGACTTTGAAAAAAGCAAAAAAAGGCGCTTTGTTTATTAATATCGCCCGCGGAGAATTTTCGCCGGCTGTAGATTTATTAAAACTAATTGAAGAAAACCATCTCGGCGGTGTTGCACTTGACGTTTACAACAGCGAAAAACCGCTTGCAATAGCTTTAAGAAAAAATAAAATTGATGAAGTAACGGACGAAGAAGTAAAAGCTATTCTCGCTCTGCTCAAAAAAGATAATGTTATTTTTACCCCTCACAACGCTTTCAACACAAAAGAATCTGTTGAAAGAAAATCAGAGCAAACAATCGAACAGTTAATCAATTATAAATCCTCCGGTGAATTCATCTGGCCGGTGCCGAAATGATTGGATTAGTGGTCCTGATGAATCGGGATGCTCGAAAATATAAACAAATTAGAAATTTATATATTTTCGGCAATTAGTGGATTATCAATTATGAGAAAATTAAATAAAAATGAATATATTGAGTTAGTTGCTAAGTCAAAAGTTTTTGAAGCAGACAGTTTTGGCGAAAAAGTATTGCGGTTTTCTGACGGAAATTATATGAAACTTTTTAGACGAAAACGACTTTTCTCTTCCGCTTCGTTTTACCCTTATTGGTTACGCTTCGTTCATAACGCCTCGAAATTAAAAAGTTTGAATGTCCCGACTTTGAGATCAGTAATAGAAGTTGTAAAAGTTCCTCATGCTAAAAAAACAGCGGTTATTTATGAACCATTACCCGGATTTACAGTCAAACAACTTCTTCAGAAAAACTCTTTTAATGATGAATTAATGAAAAATTTAGGAACTTTCATCGCGAACCTTCATAAAAAAGGAATATATTTCAGCTCTCTTCATCTCGGTAATATCGTATTTACGCCCAAAGGAGATTTTGGTTTAATTGACATCACTGATTTACGGACTTTTCCTTTTGCGGTACCGTTATTTGCCTTAAAAACCAATATGCGATACTTATTTCAAAGCCGACAAGGATTACGACTTATAAATGATGAAAACAAAATTGATATTTTCGTTTCAGCATACATAAAAAATATCACAGAGCGGAATAAAACTAAAATGACCGACTTCTTACTAACGCAAAGAAAAACGACCCTTAATCAATCTAAAACTTAAAATCACAAATCCCCTATAAATAAAGGCGTTAGCGAATTATTTTTTCGTAAGTCACCTTTTTATAGAGTTTTACATTTGTCAGTTGTTTTTCACCTTATAAATGCAATGTTAATTCTATGTTAATTTTCTGCTTTATCCATAAATACTATCAATTCGTTTTTTAACTATTTAATAGAATCGTTAAATTTTATTTGAGTTTGCAAAACTTAAGATTTTCTGTTAACATTATTCACAACATTATGTGTTTAAGGATAACTTAAATACCACAACTTGTATTATCACTTTTTAAATTTTTATATTGCGATTACTGGAGAAACTTACAAATGAATAACGACATCAAAAATGATATCAGTTCCCAAATCTGGAACATGAAATACAGATACCATGCTAAAGACGGGTCCCCCCTCGATAAAACCGTTGAAGATACCTGGCAACGCGTAGCTCGCGGATTATCAAGTTTCGAGCGCGACAGAGACCATTGGGAAAATGAATTTTTGGAATGCCTCAGAGATTTTAAATTTCTTCCGGGTGGAAGAATTACTGCTAATGCAGGCACCGGCAGAAAACAAGTTACAATGTTCAACTGCTATGTTCTCAATAAAATAGAAGACTCACTCGAAGGGATTTTTAAAACCATTCACAATGCCGCTATGACGCAGAAACAAGGCGGCGGAATTGGTATGAATTTCTCAACTATTCGCCCTAAAGGCGCTTATATTAAGGGTGTTCAGGCTAATGCTTCCGGTCCCGTAAGTTATATGCGTGTATTTGACGCGACTTGTAAAACAATTATGAGTGCAGGGCAAAGGCGCGGAGCACAAATGGGCGTTCTCTCGTGTTCTCATCCCGACATTGAAGAATTTATTGACGCCAAACGCGATGGCATAAGTTTGAAGATGTTTAATCTTTCCGTTGCAATCACAAATGATTTTGTTGAAGCGGTAAAAGAAGATAAAAACTGGGACCTGACTTTTAAAAACAAAATTTATAAAACCGTTCGAGCTCGTGACCTGTGGGATAAAATTATGCGCTCCACATACGATTATGCTGAACCGGGTTTTATCCTCATCGACCGCATTAATGAACTTAATAATCTAAGTTATTGTGAAGATATCCGTGCGACAAACCCGTGCGGAGAACAGCCGTTACCGCCTTTCGGGGCATGTTTGCTCGGATCAGTTAATTTAACACGTTTTGTTAAAAATCCTTTTGAAAATAATGCGGCAATCGATTTCAACGGCATTAAAAAAACTGTAACTACCGCAGTAAGAATGCTTGACAATACCGTTGATATATCGAATTATCCTCTCACAGCACAGCGGGATGAAGCTATTAGCAAACGCAGAATGGGAATTGGAATTACAGGCCTGGCAGATGCGCTGATTTTCATGCAGACAAAATACGGCACTCCCGAATCCACAAAAATCGCCGCGGAAATTATGAAGACTATTTGTCACGCGGCTTATCGCGCGTCAATTGAACTCGCAAAAGAAAAAGGTGCATTTCAACTTCTTGACAGGGAAAAATTTGTGAAGTCAAAATTCGTTTCACAGCTGCCTGAAGATATTCGTGAAGGAATTCTTAAACACGGTATCAGAAATTCTCACCTCACTTCTATCGCGCCAACAGGAACTATTTCTCTATTCGCAGGAAATGTGTCAAGCGGATTAGAACCGGTTTTCGCTCTATCATATACAAGAAAAGTAAGAGTAGGTGATGAAACCGAAACCGTTGAGCAGGAAGTCTGTGATTACGCTTATCAGAAATACAGAGAAATTACAGGAAATACAGATCCTAACTCCCTGCCGGATTATTTCGCAACTACTGATACAGTTTCTCCAAAAGAACATGTCGATATGCAGGCCGCTCTTCAGCCATTCATTGACAGTTCGATTTCAAAAACAATAAATGTTCCGACCGATCTGCCTTTCGACAAATTCAAAGATATTTATATGTACGCTTACGACAGCAAACTGAAAGGTTGCACAACTTTCCGTCCAAACGAAAAAATGCAGGGCATTTTGGTCAAAAAGGAAGAGAAAAAAGAAGAAGAAAAAACGAAACTTGACAATTACGATAATGAATTTATTCATACCCGCCCAATCGAGTTAAGAGGAAAAACATACAAAATCAAAACTCCGCTTACCGCGCAGAGTTTATTCATTACAATTAATGATATTATTGAGCCCGATGGAAAAATTCGTCCTTTTGAAATCTTTATCAACAGCAAAAATCTTCAGCATTTCAGCTGGATGGTAGCTATCACCCGTCTTATCTCAGCTGTGTTCAGAAGAACGAGTGATCCGTCATTTCTCGTTGAAGAAATGAAATGTATTTTCGATCCTAACGGCGGATATTTCAAAAAAGGACATTATGTCCCCTCACTTGCTGCGGAAATCGGTGAGGTAATTAATGAGCATCTTATTTCAATTGGAATTGTAGAAAAAAAAGAAGAAAAAACACCATCGCCAAACTCAGTTTCAATCGCTTCAAAAGAATCCGTACCGGTTTAATTCTTCCGCAAAAAATTTGATAAAAAGCCCGATGAATTTTCATCGGGCTTTTTTTATTTTCTTTGGAGTACAGTAATAAAGAATTT
>JAOZSF010000099.1 GCA_029939815.1 bacterium | reverse complement strand
GGTCAAAGGTCAAAGGTCAAAGGTCAAAGGTCAAAGGTCAAAGGTCAAAGGTCAACCCCGGCATACGCGGGGCACTTACGCGATGTCAAAAGTTTCTTCAATATATTTCTGAGCGTCCAGTGCGGCCATACAGCCGGTTCCCGCGGCAGTAACGGCCTGTTTATAAACAGGGTCCATAACGTCGCCGGCCGCAAACAGTCCCGGAGTTTTTGTTTCGGTTGATTTTGCTTTTGTGATTATAAATTTCTGGTCATCAAGTTCAGCCAGCCCCTCAAAAAGAGAAGTTTGCGGGTCGTGTCCGATTGCGACAAAAATTCCATCGCAGGCGATTTGCATCTGTTCTCCGGTTTCGTTATTTTTCAATATTGCTCCAGTTACGGTACCATCGCCAAGAATTTCTTCAATCACGTAAGGAATCAGCCATTCAACTTTAGGATTGTTTTTAATTTTTTCAATTTCTGCTGAGCTGGCGCGAAGATAATCCCTGCGGTGAACGATCGTTACTTTTTTTGCGAAACGCGTGAGAAAATGAGCGTCTTCCATTGCGGTATTCCCGCCGCCGACAACAACAACATTTTTATCTCTAAAAAAAGCCCCATCGCATGTCGCGCATCCGGAGACTCCACGGCCGTAGAATTTTTCCTCTGAAGGAATATTTAATCGTCGTGCTGTTGCTCCTGTAGCAGCGATAACGGCTTTAGTTTTAATTATACCTGAAGGAGCAGTGATTTCAAAACACCCGTCTTTTTTTTCTATTTTCTGAACATCTTCAGCAATAAATCCTGTACCGAACTTTTCAGCTTGTAATTTAATGTCTTGTATAAGAACAGCACCGTGTATTGTTTCAGGAACTCCGGGGAAATTTTCTACTTCGGTGGATACTATTAATTGTCCACCGGGAGTGGATCCTTCAAAAAGAATAGGGGAGAGAGCTGCACGCGCGGTGTAAATTGCCGCGGTAAGCCCTGCGGGTCCCGAACCGATAATTACTACATTTTCCATTGTACTTTTTTTGTGAGTATTTAAAATATTAATTTTCAGGAATTGTTTTGATAAAATTTTCAAGTTCCCTTTTTAATTTTGGAAGAAATTCTTTCAGAGATTCGTTTATCCTGGCTCCGGAAGCGCATTTGTGCCCCCCACCGTTAAATAATTTTGCGAGTTTGCTCACATCAATATCAGGACTTTTCGATCGTAAACTCATACGCAGTACCTCAGAGTCGGGATTTTCTGTAATCATACAGGCGATTTTTACGGTTGTAATGGATTTTGGGTAATTCACAAAATCTTCTGTATCAAAATTTTTAAAGCCTTCTTTTTTCAACATTTCAGATGAAACATACATTATTGCTCCCGCACCGTCAGCAACCAGTTCAAGCGTGTTTAACGCCGCGCCTAGGATTCTGATATATTCCGGAGCGTTAGAGTTATAAATTACTGATGATATTTCTGAAGTGTCAATTCCCGTTTTAAGCAATTCAAGCGTTATTTCAAAGGTGCGGTAATTTGTGTTTGAATACGAAAAACGACCTGTATCAGTTATTATAGCAGTATAAACAGCTTCGGCGATATACTTATCAATTTCAATATTCAGCAGTTTTAAAATATCATAAACAATACAGCCGGTAGCCGCCTGCGATTGGTCTGCATGGATATATGTGAAATTATTTTCGGCAGTAACGTGATGATCAATCGCGAGCAGAGGGATTTCTAATTGTCTGAGGTCAAGTTTTGCGCCGATCCTTGTTTCTACAGCTGTGTCTAAAACAACAATTAAATCGAAGCCGGATAATGCATCCTGATGGGGTTTTTCTAAATTTATTTTTATAAAGCGGTATTTTAAAGGTAATGACTCATCAGCCCATACGGAAACTTTTTTACCGGCTAATTTCAAACCAAGAGCGAGAGCTGCCATTGAACCTATGCAGTCACCATCAGGATTAACATGCCCCAAAATCAAAATATTGCTTGACCGGGAGATTAGTTGAACGGTTTTATCTAATCCGATTTTTTTCATTTAGTATCATCTTGATGTGTTTCAATCACAACATTATCAATCAGTTTATCGACTTTTAATGCTTGCTTTAAATCTTCATCAATTTCAAAAATAAGTTCGGGAGTAAAACGCAGTCTTACCGAGTTTGCAAGCAGATGTCTGATATGAGGTTGACGTATTCGCAACATTTCTAATGTTTTTTTTTCATCGCCGGCCATCACGGTCAGAAAAACACGGGCGTGTTGAATATCACCGCTTACCACAACTCTCGATAAAGTAATCCAGCCATATTTTTCGGGCAGGAATTCTTTTTGAATGATTTTGCTGAGTGCACGTTTAACAAGTTCGTTTAATCTGTTTGTTCTTTCAATAGCCATCTTTAAAACTCGTGGTTTAAGGTTTAAATTTTATGTTTCCGTATTTTATAACTGCGGTGTTTCCTGCTCAAGACGATAAGTTTCAATACGGTCGTTTTCGCGGTAATCTGTACAATTACGAAGTATAATTCCACATTCCATTCCCGCGCGGACATCTTTAACTTCATCCTTTAGATGCTTGAGAGATAGAATATCGCCTTCGAATATTAATTCGTTGTCATCCCGGTATAATCTTGCTTTATTAGACCGTTCGACCACTCCGTTTGTAATATAACAACCCGCAACAATACCGGATGAAAGTTTAAATACCTGGCGAATTTCCGCAGTTCCGGTAGTGACTTCTTTATAAACGGGTTCTAATAATCCGAGTAACGCAAGCTTAATCTCGTCTGTTGCGTGATAGATTACATCGTAGTTCTTGATTTCGACACCTTCAGATGCGGCAAGAGACTGAGCTGATGCCGACGCATTTACTTTAAATGCAAGAAGAACTGCCTGACTTGCAGAAGCAAGCATCACATCATTGTCATTTACGTCACCAACGCCGCTTGAAATAATAGATACTTTAACCTTGTTGGTTGAAAGGCGTTCGATAGCGCTTCGTACAGCTTCTGTGGTACCCTGTGTATCCGATTTTAAAATCATTGCCAGTTCTTTTGTGTCTTCCTGTGACATCCGGCGGTAAAAATTCTCAAGTGAAATTTTCTTCGCTTCCTGATGCTCTCTCTTCTGCTGCTCAATTTGTCTTTTTTCTACCAGCTCTTTTGCATGTTTTTCGTTCGTGGCAACACGGAATTTCGTTCCCGGTGCAGGAACTTTACTGAAGCCAAGAATCTGAATCGCACAGCTGGGACCGGCTTCGTTAACTAATTCGCCTTTGGTGTTAATTAATGCGCGGGCTTTCGCGTAGGAGGCATCGCAAACTATCGGATCGCCCTTTCTTAATGTTCCGTTTTGAACAAGAACATTAACTGTTGCTCCTTTTCCGGGATCGATATCAGCCTCAATCACAACGCCCTCAGCAAGAGCATCGGTCTGTGCTTTAAGTTCAAGCATTTCAGCTTGAAGATGAATCATTTCAAGAAGATTATCTAACCCTTCACGCGTTATTGCGGAAACATTACAGCATATAGTTTCTCCACCCCAATCTTCAGGTGTTAAATTTCTCTCGGCAAGCTGACGAAGAACACGGTCAGGATCAGCTCCCGCGAGATCAATCTTATTTACCGCAACTATAATAGGAACATTCGCTGCTCGCGCATGGTCGATTGCTTCAAGCGATTGCGGCATAAGACCGTCATCAGCTGCAACAACCAAAACAGCGATGTCGGTCACATTGGCTCCGCGAGCACGCATTGAAGTGAACGCTTCGTGTCCCGGTGTATCGATGAAGGTAATCCAACCGTCATTAAAAGGAACTTCTGATGCTCCAATATGTTGTGTGATACCGCCGGACTCTCCTGAAACGATATCGGTTTGTCTTATAGCGTCAAGTAAAGACGTTTTTCCATGGTCAACATGTCCCATGAATGTTACAACAGGCATCCGGGTAGCATATTCGGCATCCGATGGTTCGGCAAATTCATCATCAGCAAACGCGGATTTTTCAAGATCAGCCTCTTTTGCAGTTATAGAAACATCAAAACTAAATTTTTCTGCAAGACTATTTACGGTTTCTTCATTAATTACCTGGTTAATCGAAGCCATTATTCCGGCTTGCATTAAAAATCCTATAATGTCACCAACTTTCACACCTGTTGCCTGAGAAAAATCGCGGACACTGATGGGAACTTGTATGTTAATAACACTTTTTTGTTGTAAAGGTTTCTCGCCGGAGTGCTTATGCGATTTGTGCCTTTTGAATGGGCGTGAAGGCCCGCCGCGACGGTTTTGAGGCGCTGCGCTGCCCGGCATGCTTTGACGCTTCTGAGCAAATTCAGATGTGCGGGGCTTGTTTATTTTTGCTTCTGTATTCTTAACTCCATTGTAATGAGTCTTAGGACGGGTACGTTTTGCCAATGTTGATTTTTTTGCTTCTTCAAATGATGTAAGAATATCGTTGGCTCCCGGTCCTGAATTTTTAATTCTGTCAAGAGGAACTTTCTCGATTTTGTCTGTAGATTTTGTATTATCTTTTTTGCTGCGGGAAGTTTTTTTATTCGCTTTTTCTTCCATTGCCGCTTTTTTTTCTTTTTCGAGTTTAGTTCTGGCAATTTGTTTTTCAGCAAGATTTCTCGCTCTCTCTTCTTTCCTTTTCTTTTCAGCTTCTTTTTCAGCAAGTTCCCGAGCTTTTTCCTCTTCCTCTTTTTTTATTTTTTCGGCTTCTTTTTTGGCAACCTTTTGCTTTTTTTCTTCTTTTGCTTTTATTTCAGCTTCTTTTTTTTCTATTATTTCTCTCGCTTTTGCTTCTTTTTCTTCGGCAATTTTACGTTTCCTGTCCTCTTCAGCCTTCTTTTTAGCAGCTTCTTTTTCAGCAGCTTTGCGAATTTTCTCCTCTGCTTTTTTCTTGGCATCTAACTTCTTTTTAGCAGCAGCTTGTTTTTTTCTCGCTTCCTCACGTTTCTTTTTTTGAATTTCACGTTTGGCAGCAGCTTTTTTGGCTTTCTCAGCTTTCTTGACCTTAATAATGGGCGGCAGCTCTTTCAATGCCAATGTTTCTGCAGTAGGAGATACCGCGTCCATATCCAGCTTGTAGATGTAGCCTTTTTCTTTTAGGAACTTCTTAAGTTCGGTTTTGCTGATGTCTAATTGCTCTGCTAATTCAAATAAATGCATAGAATGTGCCTGGTGTAAATTTGATGATTTTTAAGTCAATATATTATTCGGCTGCCGTGACAGTCTCAATAATTTTTTCAAGTGTCTTTTCGCCAATCCCCGGAATCGATAATAATGTCTCTTTTTCAGCTGTAAGTAAATCGTGTGCCGTGATGATTCCGGCAGTTTCAAATGCTTCAACCTGCTTGGAAGTTATGCCGTCAATCTCGTTCAGCTTTTTCGATGTGCTTGCAGCTTTTGCTACTTCAAATTCTTCGTCTGTTGCGAAAATCGAAGATCCGCTTTCGTTAACCGCAGCTGTTTTGCTTTTAGTAGTGGCAGTAAAATCGGAACTTGAATCGAAAATAGAGTCTGATTCCTCTTCAACCGAAATATCAACACCGTGTTCGGACGCAACTCGATTTGCTTCTGATTCTTTAACCACATCAACTTTCCAACCAAGCAATTTGCTTGTTAATCTTATATTCTGCCCGGATTTTCCTATAGCAAGAGATATTTGGTCATCAGGTACAACGACAAGTATTCGTTCCGTTTCCGGATCTGCAAAAACCTGGACTAATTCTACAGGACTCAGCGCATTGGTAACATATTCCTCAATACTGTCGCTCCATCTTACAATATCAATTCTTTCCCCGTTTAATTCCTGAACAATATTTCTGACACGTGAACCGCGAATCCCGACACACGCTCCAACAGAATCTATTTTTGAATCGTGAGAAACAACGGAAACCTTTGTTCGGTAACCTGCTTCACGCGCAATATTTTTAATTTCAACAAAACCATCATATATTTCAGGAACTTCAATTTCAAATAAACGCCGGACTAAACCGGTAGTCGCCCGTGATAAAATCACACGCGGAATATGGTCTTCTTCGGTGTCGCGTACATCAATTACTACTGCGCGAAGTCTGTCACCGGGTTTGTATCTTTCGGAAGATGATTGTTCTGCGCGTGGAAGCAATGCCTCGGTACGCTCAATATCAATAACTAAATTACCGCGCTCGTGGCGGGAAACCATACCGTTTATTAAATCACCTATTTTATTGGAATATTCATTAAGAATTTTTTCGCGTTCTGCGTCACGCAGCCGCTGAAGTATAACCTGCTTCGCTGTCTGAGCGGAAATTCTGCCGAATGTGTCAATGTCTAACGGAATACGTATTACCTGACCCGGTTCAGCAGTCGGAGAATACTTCTTGACTTTTGACAGGTGCCATGAAGGAACTGTAAGCGTAGCATCGAATTCAGAATCTTCGGAATTATCTTCTTCCGGAATTTCTTCGTCGTCAGCAATTACAAGCACATCACTGTAAGCGTTAATATTTCCGCTCTCGGTGTCCAGATGTACACGAACTCCCGGAGGAAGGCTGTCAATTTTGCGGGCAGCTGTTTCAATTGCCTGTTCAACTACCGATATAACAGTACCTTTATCCAGGCTTCTGTCTTTTTCCAACAACTCAATCATTGTCAATAATTCATTTTTCATATTTTTGCAAGTTTATATTTTTCGCTGAGCGAAAGTTTTATTGTTAATTGTTACATAAATAAAAAATGGGCTTTTCGCCCACTTTACATCAACTTAAAATGTAATTGTTTATGTATTATATCAATTTCGCTTTAATTTGTCAATTTTTGTTTTATTTTATAAATCCAATTCAGAAAGTTCCCTTTTCATCCAAAAAGATGATTCAATCATGATGTTAAATATAAAAAAACTCAAATTCTAATGAAATGAACATTAGAAAATGAGCTTTTTTAACCTGGTTAGGCACGGTTAAATGCCCGCACTTAAAAATATATTAACCACCAATCTTTTTAAGAGCATCACCTGCATCTTTCTTAGCGTCCGCAGCAGCTTTCTCTGCTTTTGCTTTTGCGTCTGCAGCGGCTTTGTC
>JAOZSF010000098.1 GCA_029939815.1 bacterium | reverse complement strand
AAAATCCGTTGCAAAAATCCATGGAATGGATGCTGACCCTCCATTAACCAATCCCTAAAATTTCCCCGTGCCCTTGAGCAATTCTATCTATTGACTTTAAAAATCGGTTTGGTTATAATATGTAACCATATTAAGAATAATAAATAAGTAAACTAATTATTAATGGCTGCCGCTTAAACAATTTGTGGTGCCAATTATGAAGGAGACTAAGAATGAAAAGGACTTATCAACCGTCGAAATTACGACGCGCACGCACTCACGGCTTCCGCTCACGGATGGAAACGAGAGGCGGGAGAGCAGTGATAAACAGGCGCCGCGCGAAGGGCAGGCACAAACTTGCGGTATAATTATTTCGAGCGAGAACAAAACTGTAAATGATGCGACGGTTGTTAAACCGTCGTTTTCATTTTCAAGAAGTTTACGTTTGAGATTAAAGAACGAATTTCAGGCAGTTTATACTCAGGGTAAACGAACGCGCGGCAGGACAATGACACTTATTGTGTATTATCCTCCGGAAAATCAGGAATTTAAGGCCGGGTTTACTGTTCGCAAGAAATTTTACAAAAGAGCGGTGGACAGAAATAAAATTAAACGCAGATTACGTGAAATTGTCCGGCTTAACCAAAATAAATTATCACAAAATATCTGGTTCGTAGTTCATGCCGAACGGGGAATCTTAAATGTTTCCTGGCAAATGCTTTCAGATGAATTTAACGAACTGTGCGGAAGAGCAGGGATAGTTAATTGAAGAATTGTAAAATTGCAGAATTGTGGAATTGTAAAATTGCAGAATTGTGGAATTGTGAAATTTGCAAAGCGCTTGGCGTATGTCGGGGAGAATTTTGGATTTGTGGATTTTCTAAATTATTCAATTAACAAATTACAAAATTGTTCAACAATAAATGAAACCCGGAATATTTACAAAACTGGCTTGTTTACTGATTATCGGATACAAAAAAATAATCAGTCCGTGGTTACCGCCGTCATGCAGATATACGCCAACCTGCTCACAGTACACGCTCGAAGCAT
The DNA here is from genome assembly GCA_029939815.1 of bacterium. Taxonomy (GTDB): domain Bacteria; phylum Auribacterota; class UBA3054; order UBA3054; family B51-G9; genus B51-G9. Next base: position 6,024 of record JAOZSF010000098.1, on the reverse strand, counting down.
TAAGAAAATATGGATTTTTCAAGGGCTTATGGCTTGGAATAAAACGGATTTCGAGATGTCATCCGTGGCATTCCGGAGGGAATGATCCGGTACCTTGATTCTATCAAGTAAAAAATAAATAAACTTGAGAATTAAGAAATTTTCAAATTACTAAATTAACAAATTACTAAATTACTAAATTCAATGGACAAAAACTCAATTACAGCGATCGTACTAACATTTTTGTTAGTTTTCTTATACATGCATTTTTACGGTCCGAAACCTAAACCGGCACAACAAATCGTTACTACCAACTCGGTTGTTCAAACAGATTCAGCTGTCAGCACAGCTGCTAATGCAGCGGAATCAACGGTAAAAGCATCTGAAGGATTATCATCGCCGGTTTCCGGATTAAGTAAGTACGCCGGAAAATTAACCGAAACAATTTTATCTAATAATCTTGTTACATTTACTTTTTCGTCATTTGGCGGAGATATAGAAAAAATAAACATTCATCGCAGCTCAACTGTTAAGAAAGGACCGATTACAACAATAAACGCGGCGAGTAACAATTGGGAAGTGCCGTTAAGAATCCGTGAGTTCGGGAAGTTAAATGTAAATAATTTAATTCTTGAGCCGGAATTTATCGGGAAGTCCGACATGGTTTTTACCGGAACGATTGATAAAACGGTTTTTGTGAGAAAAAGTTACAAACTTAAACCAAATAGTTATTTGCTGCAGGCAGGAATGACATTCAGTAACTTAAGTTCCGGAGTTGTAAGCGTAAGTAATTCATTCAGCGTTTGGCTTGGCAGAATAAATAAAGTGAGCAATAAAGCTGATCGGTATGCTAAGCCGCGCAGCATTGATGTATGTGTTCTTAATGACGGGAAGTCCAAACTTGAAAGAATTAAGCCTAAAAAAAAGAAACCGCTGCAGACAGTAAATGGTCCTGCTGAATGGCTTGCGGTAAAAAACAAATATTTCACACATATTCTTATTCCCAAAAAAGTCGCCGGATTAGTAGGGGTTAAATCAATTGGAACTAAAAAAAATCAGCAGGTCAGTGGATACGCAGATTTTAGTTTGTCAGCAATTCAACCGGGGGGAACCGTTGGCTGGTCATCCGCTCTTTATGCCGGGCCAACGGACTATGACAATCTTAAAGCATTATCGACAACGGTTGGACATGGTGGTAAATATGTAGAAATACTCAATCTCGGAATGTTTTCGTTTTTGGCAAAGCCGATATTGGTTTATGGCCTTAAAGGGCTTTACAAATATGTTCATAATTACGGTTGGGCGATTATAATCATTACAATAATCATCAAATTAATCACCTGGCCGCTTCAAACAAAAAGTTTTACATCGATGCAGAAAATGCAGAAAGTTCAGCCGGAGCTTAAAGCATTGCAGGAAAAATATAAAGATGACAAGGCAAAACTTCAACAGGAGATGATGCTGCTATACAGAAAACACGGCGTAAATCCAATGGGCGGTTGTCTGCCTATGTTGCTTCAAATGCCGATTTTCTTTGCTTTATTTGCTGCTCTTTCACGTTCAATTGAACTATGGGGCGCACCGTTTTTATGGATTAAAGATTTATCTTTACCCGATAATGTTGCCACTTTGCCGTTCTCAATCCCTTTTCTCGGAGACGGAGTTAATCCGCTCGCGATAGTTATGGGGGCGGCAATGATTGGTCAGCAGGCATTAATGCCGAGTACCGGAGATGCGAGCCAAAAGAGAATGATGTATCTTATGCCGGTAGTTATGATGGTATTCTTTTATAAAGCGCCTTCGGGATTAGTACTTTACTGGTTATTAAACCAGATAATTACTATGGGTCAAATGTTTTATTTGCATTATTTGAAAAAATCGTGATAAATTACGATGATACAATCGCTGCTATTGCCACTCCACCGGGGCACGGAGCAATAGGAATAATCCGCGTTTCAGGAAGTGAAGCGCTTGCAATAGCGGATTCTGTTTTTGTGCCTCATCGTGGGAAAAAGCTCATCGGAAGAAAGAGTCATACATTAACTTTCGGCAAAATTAAGAGCGACGCAATTACAATTGATGAGGTGCTTATCGGTCTTATGATAGGCTCATCAAGTTTTTCCGGTGAAGATACAGTAGAGATTTATTGTCATGGCGGGAAAGTTATTCTTCAACAGGTTTTAAATCTTATCGTTCAAAATGGTGCACGGCTTGCCGAACCGGGCGAATTTACCCGCCGGGCTTTTATAAACGGTAAAATAGATTTAACACAGGCGGAAGCGGTTTCTGATTTAATTAACGCGCCGACTGAGCTTGCCCGTCGGGCGGCAGTTTCGCAGTTAGAAGGGAAATTACGTCAACCTCTTGATGAAATTCGCGAAGAACTGATTAATATTCTTGCTGATCTTGAAGCAGAGATTGATTTCCCTGATGATGTTGAAGACAGTGGTGACGAAAAACAGATTTTGATTGATAAGCTAAATAAAATTTGTGAGAAAACAAATTATTTATTGAAAAATGCTGATGCGGGAAGAATTTTACATGACGGTTTTCAAATCGCGATTGCCGGAAAACCAAATGCCGGAAAGTCAAGCCTGCTGAATAGACTCGCAAAAGAGGAAAGAGCGCTTGTGACTGACATTCCCGGAACTACGCGCGACACGTTGGAAGTGGATGTAAATATCGAAGGATTTCCTGTAAGATTTATTGATACGGCAGGGTTACGATCCGCAAGAGGAAAGGTCGAACAACATGGAATTAATCGCACGAAAAAAACGATTGATTCGAGCGATATGGTAATATGGGTAAGAGATATTTCCAAAAATCCGCCACAAATTGAAAATATTTTGCCTCAAGAAATAAAAGAAAAAAAAGAAATTATCTGGGTATGGAATAAATGTGATCTGCCGCATAAACCAACAAAATCTTTTATTGAAAAATTAAACAAATTATGTCCGCAGGTTAATATTTGTGCGCTGAGTGGAGAGGGAATCAGTTCTCTTCACAATCTTATCGCGGAAAAGTTGAGTAAGAAAAAAAATATTGCGGATGATGATGTTGTTTTGATGCGGGTCAGGCATATCAATTTATTGGAAAAAACAGCGGATTTGATTAGAAATTCTTTGAAAACATTAAAATCAAACGCGCTTGCCGAATTAATAGTTATGGATATTCGGGATTCATTAAAAGCGATTGGAGAAATAACCGGGGATATAACTACCGAAGATTTACTTGATAAAATTTTCTCCGATTTTTGTATAGGTAAATAATGATCAATAAACGCTATTATATCAAATGGACTTTCGCCTGCTTAATCGCAATCGGCACAATCATTTGCATCCTGCTTCAACCGGTGCCGGTAAACTGGATTACTGAAAATCTTAGATTCTTTCGCTTCGTTGATGATTATGCCCGCGCGGAACCTGTTATGAAGCGGTGGAGTAAATCAACTCCAACGGTAGAAGACGTAATAGCATTTCAGGATTCTATTGCTCAAAAACCTTTTGCGTATCTAAGTGAATTCGGTTTGGACTCTTTTCTTGAACTGTATTCGCCGGCGGTGATTGATTCCCGGGTTGAGCGTGTAAAGACAGTTCTGCTTTCTCCCTGCTCCATAAAACTAAAAAAACAGGCGCTTGTTGACCCGCTACAGGTTAGTGATTTTATGAGGACAACTATTAGTTCAGCTCTTACAAGCAGCTGTCCGGCGCTTTATGTCTGTACCTTTGGTGATACCAAAGAATCGGCATTACAAACTGCTGAAGCGGCGCAGCGGCGATTAAGTATTCTCTATTATAAAGGAGAAATAGGAGAAGCACAGGGGGTTTGCTCTTTCCTTTGTTCCGAAGAACAGCAGCGTGCGCGGCTTGCTGAGATAAATCAAACGCTTAACGCGTTTAAATGGCTTACAAATTTCAAACAATCTGTCTTGAAGGAAGATTTGGACATGGAACTTTTTCGATTATTCTTTAAAAGGATGAACGAAATGAAGGAGGGTAAAAGAAAACCAATATCGGTTTCCATGCAATTAAATGATCTTCATCATAATGATTTAAAATCTATCGAACGCTTTTTCTTCTTTCGCAGTAAAAATGGTTATCTGTGTGTTCAAAGAGTCGTAATACCGGAAGATATATCTCTGAATAAAATGAGAAATATTATTGTCGACACTTTGGAAGATAGTTATATCGATGCCGCAGTAGTCAGTCCGCAGCTTCTTGAAAAAAAATACAGATCATTACTTCACTATTCTATTATCGGAATCGTTGTTTTATGGAGCATTGGTATTGCAGGCACGCTGCTTTTTGTTTCTATAAGAAGAACCATTGCCCGTGCTATTCTTGGTGATACGGCAGATTCTTATGTTTTGAATTTTGACATTCATTCTGATTATAAAAATTATTTCAAATCGCTTGGAATCAAGAGATGTAAGGATTTTATTGATATCGAAAAGAAAATTGCCGGTGAAAACAGCAAAATTAATTTGACTGAAAAGCGTGTACATAGAACTTTACGCGGAAAACAATTCAGACGAATTGATATTATGACTGTTGAATCAATTGACAATAACTCAAATGAAAAAGTGTTCTACCTGAAAAGAGGGTCGGGACAATATGCTAAAGTTCTGAAAAACGAGTATAAGATTTACAGGAAAATGAAGGAAGCTGGAGTACCGACAGCGGAACTGGTTTCTTATGGCGAGATATTACGCAATGGTTTAAAGACAACTTTTTTATGCACATCATCTCTTGATGGATATGTATCTTTTGATGAATGGCAAATTAGATTGGCTAATGATGTTTCCTCATCAAACATTCAACAAAAAAAGGAAAAATTCCTCTCCGAAATGACGAAAATAATTTCCGCGTGCCACAAAGCTCATATCTATAAATTCGGCTGGGCGGTAAAGCATATTTTATTGAAAGAGTCATCAACCGGCTCGATAAAGGTAAAATTAATTGATGTGAAGAGAGCGATTTTGCCGGGCATAAAAAGTTATTTAATACCTTTTTATAATACGCATCGAAAAATAAATGATTTAACGGCATTTAATACGCAGTTATATCTTGATTTCTTTACTTTAAAGGATAGAATTGCCGCTTTTAATAAATATTCGCAAAATATTTACCCGCGAAGAAAACAGAAAAAAATTATTCATAAAATCATTCGCGACAGTATTAAATCAGGATATTTTCAATTCAAAGTCAGAAAAAATAAATTGTTCGTTAATCCTGAATTGTCGGCTCAAACGGTAAAACTTCAAAATATGACTTATGGTGATATAATGAAGCTGAACGGCGAGGAATTAGTTACACGCAAAAAAGTAAGAACGGTAGTAACCGTAAAAAAAGACGATCATATCTGGTATCTGAAACGACATTTTAAAACGTCTAAAAAAGATTCTTTAATCGAATTTTTAAGATATAAAAAACCGGTTTCAAATGCATGGCTCGAATGGCGTGCAATTGAAATTCTGACAGCTATTGGTATTCCTAATGTTCCTGCGATTGCAATGGGAGAAAAATTCAAAAATAAGATTTTTGAAAAGACATCTTTTATTATCACTGATGAACTTCAAAACGGGCGTTCACTTGAACAAATTTTAAATGAAGGAATTTCTTTATCTCCAAAGGACAGAATCAGATTAATTGAGCGAATTGGCCGGTTGGCGCGAAAACTGCATTTATCCGGCTTAACTCACAGAGATTTCTATTTGGGACATATCTATGTAGTTGGTTCTTTGAGCGGAAAATACAAACTTCATTTAATCGATCTTCAGCGGGTAAAATTCGGCGCGAAAATATATAACCGGTGGTCGGTAAAAGATATTTCCGCGCTTTTATTTTCGAGTAACGCTATAGGATGTATTTCTTCCGCGGACAAGATGAGATTTTTGTTTATTTATTTGGGAATAAAAACACTTGACAGAAAATCAAAATATTTTATTTATAATTTGCTTTCCAAAAACGATAAAATAGCTAAGCACACAGTTAAATTGTTGAAAAAACGCAGAGCTGCAGGCGAACTACCACCGGTAAAGTAAAT
>JAOZSF010000097.1 GCA_029939815.1 bacterium | reverse complement strand
AAAATCTTGCAATATCTTTTATTTTTTTCTTATCAACGTTGTCAGCAATAAGGGCGACATTCAGTCTGTTATTTTTAAAAACTTCTTTTGCCATCCGCTGAACATCTTCCGCGGTGACTGAAGATGTTTTTTCGATTAACTGTTCTACAGTGAGAAATTTGCTTTCCGTGAAAGAATTTCTTCCGAGCCAGATCATATATTCCGTTGTATGCTCCATTGATAGAGCGAGGGTTCCGTTCAAATATTCTTTAGCGTGTTTAAGTTCTTTTGCTTTAACGCCTTTTTTGGCGATATCCGAGCAAATTTTAAGGACAAGTTTTAGCGCTCCGGGAAGTTTTTTTACATCTGTGTCCACACTAATCATCAAAGCGCCAACATCAACAAATCTTGTAAGGTGAGAATGAACAGAATAAGCGAGACCTCTTTTTTCTCTAATTTCATGATTAAGTCTGGAGCTCATGTTTCCACCCAAAATGTTAGATAAAACTCTCAGCGCGAAACGATCAGGATGAGTTCTTCCCACCGAACGGAATCCTGCTATAAGGTGTGCCTGTTCAGTCGCTTGATTACGAATATGAACGCGCGGCGCTTTTTGTCTTGGAACAAACGGTTTAAATTCCGGGACAACGGCAATTGCTTTCCATTTATCGAGGTATTTTTTCACGCTTTTAAGGACGGAATCATGGGAGATATTTCCCGCGACGCTAATTACGGTATTATTTGGAGAGTAGTTAATTTTTCTAAAATCTGCAAGTTTTTTTCCTGAAATACCGTCAACGGAATCGAAAGTACCGAGGACCGATCTTCCCAGCGGATGATTTTTCCATATTGTGGCTCCAAAATCATCATAAACTAGTTGGCCCGGCATATCCATATACATTTTGATTTCTTCTTTTATAACTCCCCGTTCCCTGTTCATTTCCGTGCGGTTAAAGACAGCATTACGATACATATCCGCCAGCACGTCAAATGCCTGATCGAATTTTGGGTAGCGGACTTTTGCGTAATAGCAAGTAATTTCTTCGCTTGTAAACCCGTTGATGCTACCTCCGATACCTTCTATAGCCTGTGAAATTTGTCTTGAGTTTCTTTTTTTAGTTCCTTTGAAGCAAGCGTGTTCCAAGAAATGCGAGATTCCAAGATCTTCTTCTTTTTCATATCTTCCGCCCACGCCGGCAAGAATGCCTATAGCAACGGACTCCATATAAGGCATTTCGGCGGTTATAACGCGTAATCCGTTAGTCAATTTAGTTTCTTTAAATGGGAATTTATTCACACGACACCATATTATTATTGTAGATTAAATAGTTGAACACACAATTGGTTTAAACAATTATATTTACGATTAACATAAACAAATTATTAATACCTCTTATTATTATATCAAAAACCGGAGTATTAATGAAAATAATCAATATTATAAAACCATAAGCTGACATTTTATCTAAAATCTTGCGTCCGTTATAACCAAGCAGCGGTCGCAAAATGTGCGATCCATCGAGAGGCGGGAACGGAATCAGATTAAAAAAAGCAAGAAAAAAAGAAAGTTGCGCGAGCGGGAATAAAATATCGCGAATTATCATCAAAACAAGATCTCCATGCATAAAAGTCAAAACTTTGACTATTATTAAGGCGACAATGGTGATAACTACATTTGACAGCGGGCCCGCAAGACTTACGAGTACATCATCCCGGACATAATTTTTGTAATTATTAGGATTCACCGGCACCGGTTTTCCCCATCCGACAATTGCGAACGGCAATCCCAAACCAAGGACAGGTCCCATAATGCCGATGAGAGGAATAATAACCGTACCGACCATACTGATGTGAGCGATAGGATTCCACGTCATTCTCCCGAGGAATTTTGCCGTTGGGTCTCCGCATTTATCAGCAGTCCATGCGTGAGCCCATTCATGAACAGAAATAACGAAAAGGAGAATAATATATATAATTACAGATGTAAATAATTGAGGAGATTCCATAAAATAAAACGTGTCCGTTAATTAAAAATTATTGCACGGACATATTCGGCATTAATTTTAAAAGTTCCTCCAAAATCGTTCTCGCCTGTATATTTGGAATTGGAAAGTTCCGCGTAAATCAAAATACATCTTCCGTCTTTCAGACTCACCCCGGCGTTGTAGTTTTCCCTTTCGTCAATAAAATCAATGCGTTTGATTTTTGACCATGGGATAGTTACAGCGGATTTACCGCGTGTGCCGTAAATAACGAATTTATTGTTTGCGGATGATTTATCATTATAATCACATTGATATTGAACATTATTAACAAAAGTTGTAATGTTCATATTATCAACAAAAGTAGCGGTGTAACCTTGTTTTTTCTTTCGCACAGTGGAATTGTTCATAGTACCGGTAAAGGAAGCTGATTTACCCGCAGAGTTCATTTGCTCAGCTTTAACAGCCACAGAGAAAACAAGTATAAGAAGCAGTAAGAATATTTTGTTCATTTTTTCAAATAAGTATTTAATGTTATTATATCACTGTATTAAGTATACTATTAAAGTGAAAAATTTTCAAGTTACACATTTTAAATAAATCCGTTCAAACTTCCATTTTCAAAGGTAATATCCCCTATTTCGAATGGGATATTCAGTCACCTAAATACCTCTTTGTTAAACTGCGGAAATTCATTCGTTTTTCCCTGTTCATCGATGTTTGTACCGCTATATTTCAGTCGCATTACCGTTTGATTTTTAACGTTACTTTTGTTATCATATTTAAATTAAAAATAACGACTCAATAACATAAATAAACTTTATAAAGTTTTGAATTTTTATTTGAGTTATAATATTTCGCCACGACAAACTCATGGTGCGGTATTTATATGTATTTAATAATTGGGGTTTTGTATGCTCAGCAGATTCATTTCCGTTGTAACAGCAGCGGTATTTTTATTATCTTCATTTTCAGGCACAACGTATGCGCAGTCAACGTCAAATATTGTGTCTGAGGTGATGATTGTCGGAAATGATCTGATCGACGAAGACGTAATTCGTGATACAATCCAAACAAAACCAGGTGATTATTACAGTGAGGAACTTACTCAGAAAGATACTGAGAAGTTAATGAAGACGGGGAATTTTGATTCTATTGAAGTTGATAAAATAATTGATAATGGAAATCTCATTGTAACATTTCGCATTCACGAGCACCCAACCATATCCGCCATTAATATTGAAGGTTATGAGAAGATTAAATTAAAAAAGATTCAGAAAGTTTTACATTCCAAAGTCAATAAGCCGCTGAACAGCGCTACAATTAAAAATGATTTAGAAAGGATCCGCGCTCTTTATGATGATAAAGGTTACGCGAATGCGAAAATAGAATACCGGGTTAAAGAATCAACGGATAAGAACGAAGCGGCATTAACTTTTATTATAAACGAAGGTTCTCAGTCATATATTCGCGATGTTATTATTTCAGGAAATACACACATAAGCAGTTTTAAAATCAAATGGGAGATGGACACGAAGCCGCGTTTTCTTCTTTTATTCCGCAAGGGTGTTTATGATGAATACAAGCTTAAAGATGATATGTGGAAAATTATGGAAATGTATCAAAAAATCGGTTATGTTCAGGCCAAAGCCGCTTATGAGATAAAACCTACCCAAAAAAATGACGGTCTTGCTGTTTACGTCAACATTGATGAGGGACCGTTATACACAGTTGGAAATATTACTATTCGCCAGCGTAAACTTCAAGGATATTACGCCACGAATTTATTTTATGAAGTCGGAATATATAAAGGCGGCATTTACTCTCCACAGGCGGTTGAAAAAGACGCAAGTAACATGAGGAATTATTATCGCTCTCTTGGCTACGCTGATGCCAACACAGCCGTGAAAGCAATCCAGTCGGACGATTCGACACCATCGAATATAATAATTGATGTTTTTTATGAAATTAATGAAAAGAGTTTATTTGACTTCGGAAATATTTTCATTTCCGGAAACAAACGCACAAAAGATATTGTTTTGAGACGTGAACTTAACATGACTCCGGGCGACAGGTTTAACTATTATCGAATAGAAACAAGCAAGCAACGCCTTAAAAATCTTAATTATTTCAGTAAAGTTGAAGCGCGGGATATAACCAGCCGTTCAAATCCAAGTCAAAAGGATGTTTACATTAACGTAGAGGAAAAAGATGCCGGTAAATTTGGAAGAATCGGTTTCGGCGCAGGTTATTCGTCAGTAGATTCATTTGTTGGTTTTGTCCAGATATCCCAGCCGAATTTTGATATCACAAACTGGCGGAACTGGTTTGTCGGCGGAGGTCAGAAATTAAGGTTACGTGCCGATATAGGTAACAAGCGTCAGGATATTATATTTAGTTTTACGGAACCGTATTTTTTATATGAAAAGCTGCACGGTCATAAAGTTTCTCTCGGATTTGATGTTTTCGCGAGAAACAGCGATTATCTCGCTCCTGACTATAAAACGCTACGAATAGGCGGTGATATCAGGGCGGGAACCCCGATAAGTTTCCGTTGGATTCCAAAACTCGGAAAATATATCGGTACAATCCGTGGTGACCTTACGCTTATCGGTGAATTCATTGATGTAAATGTTGACGACTCAATTGATTTGGATGATTTTGTACTGAAAGATAATGCCTCTCTGCGAACTTATACAAGCCGTAAAGTAAATCCGCGAACGGGTCGTGTGCGTAAGGTTCAGTTTTCAGAATACGGATATGAGAATTTCACCAAAAAAGATAAATATTTAAAGGATGAAGAAGGAACATATATCCAGTTCGCGCCTATAATCACTTTCACAAGAGATACTCGTGACAGTCTTATTTTAACAACACGCGGCGGAGTAACCAAATGGACAAGTAAGCTTGGTTTCGGCACAAAAATTTATGCTTTAACCGAATTGAGTCATTCTCATTATTTTAAATTATTTGAAACATTCAGGAAAAGGCCTCAGATGCCTTTCAGCGGACCTCATGTATTAAATCTTCGCGGTTCACTCGGGATAGCCACTGAAAGTACGCCGATGTTTGACAGGTTTTTCATGGGCGGACCAAAAGAGATGCGTGGATTCGGATATAGAATGGCGGGACCAAAAGATTATTCAGGCAATAATCCTCTCGGCGGCACAACAAAATTATTCGGTTCCGCCGAATATACATTCCCGATTTATTCTTTTACGGAAAATTACAGCATTCGCGGAGCGGTATTTGTTGACGCAGGTAACGTCTGGTGGAAAAAGCGGTCATACAATGTCGGTCGCAGAAACCCGGATGGATCGTGGAGCAGTTATAAGGACACACGTGATAACGCGGGCGAGATAAACGTAACAATTGGCGCAGGAATCAGAGTAAATCTTCCTATTGGTCCGATTAAAATTGACTATGGATATCCAATCGTAAAAGACTCGGAATCAGAGGATTGGGATTTTATGGATGGATTTTCATTTAACGTAGGCGCTTCATTCTAAAAAAACAAAATTATGGTAAAATATATTAAAACGACATTGTTTTTTCTAATCATTCTACTGATGGCCGGATGCACATTAACGGTTTATGAAAACCCTTATCTTGGAATTGATTACGAAAGTGATCATCGTAAGATGGCAATAGAATCAACATATAAATCCATTGCTATATTACCGTTTTTCAATTCGGAAAAAGCTATTCACGGAGCCGAATCCGCCCGCCGCTCACTTTACGGCAATATAGCGTCATCAAAGAATTATGATTTAATTCCTATGAGAAAAATTGATAACATTGTAAAGAGGTTACCGAAAAAAATTCTCTACCCGGAAAATTATAAAAAACTTGCCAAATATATTGATGCCGACCTCTTTTGCTACGGCTGGGTTGAAAAACAGGAAAACTCTTACGGCGTTTTCTATGCCTCAACAATCGTTCGCGTGAAAATAGAACTTCTCGACACAAAAACAGGTGAAGTTGTTTGGAAAGCCAATGACGAACGCTCAAGAAGAGTCGGTGGCATCGGACCTTATGCTATGTATAAAACTCACATGGAAGATTATTTCTGGGCAAGAAATATTCTTAACCGATATGATGAATTGTTTAGAGATATGATGCTTGTGCTGCCCGACCGGTCTGTTGACTGGAAACTTAAGGATCGCCTGATAGAAAAACTGAAAAAATAAATTTTATGTATTATTAGGAGCTTAAAAGTGAAGAAAACTTTTACTTATATATTTGTAGCTTTACTTACGTTTAGTTTGATTGCAAATACCGTTTTCGCTAAAAGGTGGAGCAAACGGAAAATGGCCGGACAATACACTTTTACGGCAGGAAGCCTGTTTAACGGAACAGCCGTTCTTGCTAAGGATAAATCAACAACTAAACTTCCGAACAATCCGGGAGCACATTCCGTTGTCGGAAAATGGAAACTTAAGAAACACAAACAGCTTGTTACAATCGAATGGCCGGATTTGGCATCTTTTGAAGGTTATGTTGTTGATTTGGATACTATTACAGGTCAATATATCGATGTTAATGCTAATATTGCCGCATGCACATTGAACAGAATTACAAACGATGTAAATTTATTTCATCTGCATATTACCCGAACAAAAAACCGGCGTGTTAAAGGAAATACATTTTTTAATTACGGAAAAGCTGTTAAAAGACGCTTCTATAGAGTCGCTGTTTATTCAAGGATGAGCGGCGATGTTGCCAGAATATCTTACACGCCCGAACATGCTAAAAAAAGTAAGTTACACCGATTAGGTTTCTTTAGCCGTGGAATCAAAGGAGATTACGATTATGCAGAATGCTTTCTTATCTCAAAACTTTTTGATCCGCCGGAAGAATCAACTGATTTCCCGGCTCTTGCAATTGACGGGACAAATGTTTTTGCTTACGACTGGCAGGAACAGGGTTTTAAATGGTTTGACTGGTCGGTAACAAATTATTATTGATTTTTGAAAATACACGTAGAATTGTTGTATCAGCAGAACGTGTAGTGAGATGCTCCGGTTTTCCCCATAGCCGGAGCATTCTCTATTTTAGCGAGGGTGAGTTAATCGTTAATCGTTAATCGTTAATCGTTAATCGTTAATCGTTAATCGTTAA
>JAOZSF010000096.1 GCA_029939815.1 bacterium | reverse complement strand
ACAATTTTACAATTTTACAATTTTACAATTTTACAATTTTACAATTTTACAATTCCACAATTAAGTGGTAAACATGTGAATATCAAAAATCTTTTGGAAAAAAGTTCCGAGCGGTCCTGACGAACCAATAGAAAAGCCGGGGAAAAATATTTCAATTGAAATCAGACAAATGCCGATAATCATTAAAATAATAATCGTGAATTTGGCGATGTCCTGACCTTTCAGACTGCCGAGCAATAAAGGTTCTCTCGACATATAAGCGCCGGCGGCAAATAATTCTTCACCGATTAAAGTATAATCGCAGGCAACAATAAAAAACGGGATTTGGCTCGGCGATGCTGTTCCGGCAATTTGAATTGCACCGGTGCTTGCCCCTGTTTCAGCGAGCAGAAGAGCTTCAGCCGCGAAAGATCCCATGAGGAAATTGGCGGCGGTTTTTTCTCTTGCCATGATTCCGCATACCGCGGAGGCGTAAGCAAATTGTTGGGAGGTTATAAAGAAAATGCTGCTTTCCTTGTAATCTTCAGGTCGGCCTGAACGTGTGTACGCCTGTTTTACAAGTTCCTGTTCGATAGTCATAACAATTGGATTTGAGCACGGAACAATAATATCTGTGTCGTAATGAGCAACCTGTTCGGCGATGTTTCCAAGAATATTCATCGCGGCAATGGTCTGCACATCACCTTCAGCGCCGATACCGGAAATATAAAGAACAGATTTACCAAGCTCAGTTGCGCGACCGAGTGCTTCTTCAACGGAATCGATAGCGGGGATTTTTCTAACGAACAATTTTTTCCCTTTTCTCGCGTGGTAGATAAAGTATAAAATTAAAGCGCCGAATATTGCCAGTCCGACTAAAACATTCGCTTTGTTAAAGTCGAAAAAATATTCGTTTGTAAATCTAAGCCACATTGGCCATTTTGATATATCCATTGTCGTGCCGGTTTTTGTTAAATTGCAGGCACTCGGAGGAAATTTGCTCTTTCAAGCAAATTTAATTTCAGAGTGCTTGCTTATAGTTTTATTGTTAAGTGCAAAGTGCCAACATACCCCGTCGCTTCGCGCCACCCCTCTCAAGAGGGGATTTAATCAAAGTACAAAGTGCAAAGTGCCAACATACCCCGTCGCTTCGCGCCACCCCTCTCAAGAGGGGATTTAATCAAAGTACAAAATCAATCCATTGCAATTACTTCTACATTCGCTCGCGGGATCACCGCGCGTTCTCCATTTTCAAATTCCACTTCCAAGACGCGTGCCATTGATTCGGTTGGAAGTTTAGTGAGTTCAACCGGAAGGCTTTTAATAATTCCTATTTTACCGAAAAAAGGTTCTCTGATTACGCGAACACTTTTTCCTATTTCGAGCACAAGTTTTGTCTCCTTTTCATCTGCAGCTTTTTGAGCGCTCGGATGAGGAATAATTATTTCCGGTCGCATAACTCCGGCGCGGATTTGTGTTGCGCCGTTAACTGAAGTTCTCATCCCCGCGTATTTGCACAGCAAGTTAAAAGTTTTTTCAGCCATAGGTATTTCACCAAAGCCTTCAGTAATCACGAGAGTGAGTCCGAGTTTTTCCTGACCTGTAATAGCAACGCCAAGATCAAAACCGAGAAACTTTTTCAGATCGGAATCATCAAATCCGCCTACAATAATCGCTTTCACTCCAATTTCCTTCGCGCGCATAAGAACATCATAAGTCACATAACTTCCACCGACAACAATTTTATCTTTATGATTTTCTGATAAAGAGTCGATAGTTAACGGAATATTTGGAGATTGAACGGCGATCTCGATATTCCCGCAGGTTTCACCGCCAACGCCGAAGATTCCCTGAATAAAACTTCCTGTAGTTTCAACGATTACATTTTCTTTACCATCGGTTGAAAGTACTTTCCCGTCAATATATGCCTTAACTTCAACCGGAATAGGTTTTCCACGCAGAGTAAGTTGCCCGGTAACCGGAGAAATTGACTCGATAGTACCATCAATCGGTGATTCGATTCTTGTTTTGAACAGACCGAAAAAGCTTGAACTTTCAGCGATAAGCTCGTGCATTTTAATTGAATCGCCTGCCTCTTTTTTCATATATTTCCCGATTTCACCCGGTAGGCATCCGAGCATGCTGACAATATTCATCATATCAGCTTTCCCCGGCATTTCGGTCATCATAACAACTTGTTCCGCGGAAACGGAGTCACCTTGAGAAACGATAATTTTTCCTGAAAGGGGTAGCCGTCTGTCGCGTTGCAAAGTAACGGATTCAAGAACTTTTAATCCTGGAGAATAAGCGTAAGCCATGCTATTTATTAATTGTTATTTATTAATTGTTATTTATCAATTTGCTAATTTTTCAATCAACAATTTTTGTCGGTTGAAGTTATTTTTTACTAAAGCCGGATATTTTAAATTTAATTGCATTCTGTAGCCGAGCCCGGTGGGCTCGGACAAAAACCGCAGCCAACGGCAGCGGCTACAAATAAATATTTGCAGTAAATGGTCAAAAATTGTTTCCAAATTTTAAAATGTCTGTCATATTTATTTTCAAGTTTATCAATCCTTGTTTTCAGTTCCTTGTATTCAATAAGAATTGATCGCATTTTTACAAACGCTCGTACAATTTGTACACTTGCTTCAACTGCTTTATCAGATTTCAAGATATTCGCGCACATAACAGCACCATGTTCTGTGAATGCTTTGGTTGTTACACCAAAAAGATTTGCAAGGTCATAATCCAGCATCACCCGCTTCCCGCGGATAGTGAAAATTTTATCATCTATATTCATTATTTCGTTCATACATCAAGAATGAATGTTATAAATTTAAATCTCCAATTTAAATTTCAGGATAAATGTCCAATTCCTTGTTCCAAGACTGCAATGCGGTAATCCTTTCATCGTGATTTTCCGGAAGTTGAATTGGCCGGCATCGCGCGTCAAGGATAATTCCAACTACGCCGCCTTTTATCTTTCTCTCAACTATTTTTCCTTTTCCGGCGCCGATATCAAATTTTTTATTTGGATTAATTGTAATCTCAAATTCTTCATCGCGAGTTGCGGGAATAAGTTTCATTTCACCAACTTTTAAATCCCATTTTCCTTTTCCGTGAATTTCTACAGTCATGCACGGCTTGCCATAAGGCGCTACACCGACCGGAGCGACCACGGCGCCGAGATGAATGAGGCAGTCTTTTTCAAAAACTTCAATTGCGGCATCTTCGTTAATTTGGGCGAGAACGCCGAGATGCGGCATCATAAAAATTGAATCAACAGCAAGGTTTGTAATTCCTTCCGGGGCAAATCCATCAATCATCATCAACGCGCTTTGATTTCTACGCGGCGCGTGGGAGAGGACTCCTCCGCTGCCAACGATTAAGTCGAGACCGATCATATCAACGAGAGTTTCATCCGAAGATTTTTGGGAAAACGCGTCACCGATAGAAGATTGTTTTTGAACGCCGCGCAGTCCTACAGCCATTTGTTTATGCTGAATAAAAGCTAATCGCAGAGCTTCCCTGCAAATTGCCTGTTCGATAATTAATCCGTTTAATCCCTGAGGGATTGTTGTCGGTCGAATCATTTTATTTCTGATACTGTTTCTAAGCAGACGTTCATCGACATCAAAAGAGACCCACCGCATGATATTAGGAATCCCTGCTTCAGCAACGACATTAGAAATACTGTAACTCATTCCGAGATTCGCACTAACGGTACGATTAAAAACAAATTGACTTTCGGGATCATCTCTGTCAGCACGGAAAACGCTGAAATCATCGGTCGTTGCACCGCCGATATCTGTGCCGACAACCTGAATGTTTTCACGCTTGGCGATAAGCTGCATAATATCGCCCACAGCGCCCGGAGTAGGCATAATCGGCGCGGAAGTCCACGTCATTAATTTTTTATAACCCGGCGCGTGCTGCATAACATGTTCAAGAAAAAGATCGTGAATCGCGTCCCTTGCCGGTTTCAAATTTTCATTTTCTAATGTCGGGCGTAAATTATCAACGATTTGCAGAGCTGTTTTTTCGTTGAGTGTTTCTCTTACGGCATCTCGCGCTTTAATATTTCCAGCAAAAATAACAGGCAGCTCATAACCGATACCAAAACGCGGTTTCGGGTCGGCGGCGGCAATTACTTCAGCTTGAGAAACAACATGCCGAACTGTTCCGCCGTCCGTTCCGCCGGAGATAAGAATCATATCCGGGCGAAGATTTCTAATTCGTTCAATTCTTTGAAACAACCGCCTTTTGTCATTTGTTGCGAGGACATCCATCACGATTGCTCCCGCGCCGAGAGCCGCTCTTTCGGCGCTTTCGGCAGACATTTGTTTAACGACACCTGCGACCATCATTTGCAATCCGCCGCCCGCGCTGGAAGTGGAGACATAAATATCGGCACCTTTATCATCTTTACGCGGAACAATTAATTTATCGTCTTTAATAAAAGTTTTACCGGTAATATCTTCGATTTCCGCAATGGAATTTATAACGCCCCGCGTAACGTCTTCAGCCGGAGCTTCAACAGTTGTCGGAGCTTCGCCTCTCGCGGTAAGTCGATACTGCCCGTTTATTTTTTCAATAAGGATAGCTTTAGTAGTAGTAGATCCGCAGTCTGTAGCAAGAATGACATTAATATCGGTCATAAGAGTTTAAGAGTTAGTTAAGGCATTATTTTTATTTTCAATTTCCGAGAGCAGTTTTTCAACACACTTACTATCCTGAAGCATATCGCTGAAAGCGTCAATTTTATCGTAAGGAACAAAAAGCGACAGTAAAGGAGAGATAACGAGAACAAACTGGCTCGCAATTCTGTTTATCGGTTTGCAGGATTCGATCAGCAAAGTAACCGGCATAGCCATGCGCCGCCGCACGACCGAGTCGGCAATTTTCTTTATCAGATCCGTATGGTCTTGTTTAGCCACCGGAACAGCGAAAGTATTTTTATCAAATCCGAGCATAATTTTAGAGACTTCAAAATTAAAATTAATTAATAGATTGTACCAGAAAACGGAAAAATCTTCAATTATTGCTAAAAAAACCGTTTTTGAGTATCATATATAATATAAATTTAAACTAATTCTTAACAAAATATCAGTTATGAAAATTATAAATAAATCAATCGCGGTTTTGATTGCTGCACTGGTAATAAACTCTTGCAGCATTGTTCCGGTAACCGGAAGGCATCAATTGAATATGATTCCTGATTCGACCATGTTGTCGATGAGTTATCAGCAATATGATGATTTTCTGAAAAGTAATAAGAAAAGTAAAAACAAACAGCAGACGGAAATGGTAAAAAAAACAGGGAAACGAATCCAAAAAGCTGTAGAAAAATACCTTGCTGATAACGGAATGGCTGACCGAATTGAAGGATATAACTGGGAATTTAATCTCGTGGATAGTCCTGAACAAAATGCCTGGTGTATGCCCGGGGGAAAAGTTGTCGTTTATTCCGGCATTCTGCCTTTAACAAAAACAGAAACCGGATTAGCGGTGGTTATGGGGCACGAAATCGCTCACGCAATCGCTGAACACGGAAACGAAAGAATGAGTCAACAGATGCTGGTTCAAATGGGTGGTACCGCTCTGTCGGCCGCAATGAGAACAAAACCGGCGGAGACGCAGCAATTATGGATGCAGGTTTACGGTTTGGGCGCGCAATACGGTGCTGTTCTTCCTTACAGTAGATTGCAGGAAAGTGAAGCGGACAAACTTGGTTTGATTTTTATGGCAATTGCAGGTTATGATCCGAGAGAAGCGGTCCCGTTTTGGCAAAGGATGAGTGAAAACAAAAATGGTCAGGCGCCGCCGGAGTTTATGAGTACTCATCCGGCAGATGAAACAAGAATTCAAAAAATAAAGAAGGATCTGCCGGAAGCGCTTAAGTATTATAAGAAGAAATGAATTAAACCACATAAGAAACATGAGAAGATAATTAAACAAAAATGAAGTTTTCGATT
Organism: bacterium; assembly: GCA_029939815.1. GTDB lineage: Bacteria > Auribacterota > UBA3054 > UBA3054 > B51-G9 > B51-G9. Next base: position 1,185 of record JAOZSF010000096.1, on the reverse strand, counting down.
TTAAATTTGTGGAAATATGTGTAATTCGCGTCAAAAAATGTTACTTATGAGAAATGTTATAATGGCTGCAGTCTTTTTTATTTTTGCAGTTACTGCAACGGCTTCACGTACAAGCGAGAATGTGAAAAGGCATATAAAACTTGGGAAGTACGCGGCAGAATCTCGCGATTATGATCGCGCGGTTAAGCACTACAAAGAAGCGTTGAAAGCATCTCCGAGGTCGAAAGAAATTCTTTTCACTCTTGGCGCGCTTTACCAAAAAAACGGCGAATACGATAAAGCAAAAAATATTTATAAAAAAATTATTGATATGTATCCTCTTGACGCAAATGGCCGTTTATGCCTTGGGGGTCTATATTTAGCAAAAAACAGACTTGACTATGCCGTAGATGAATTGCAGAAAGCAACAGAACTTGACCGTGAAAATTCCGCGGCATACAGAAATCTGGGTTACGCGCAGCTACTCGGAGGCGCTGCTTATTCAGCATCAAAATCACTTGAAAGAGCGGTCGCTTTAAATACGAATGACGCATTAGCTTACTTTGATCTTGGAGTGGCATACAGTAAACTTGGGAAATCTAAGAAAGCGACAAGAGCTTTTCAGAAAGGATTAACAATAAATAATTCTTTTGCCGGAAAAGAAACTTATACAAAAGTGCTTGAAGATTGTGAAGGAAAGTCCTTAACAGCAGCGATTTCTGATTTTAACAGTAATAATTTTAAGGAAGCCGAAAAAAAATTTAAAAATTTAATCCGGGATTATCCCGATCACGCGCTTTTATACGTTTATCTCGGGCATATTCTACATTTCAAAAGCCCGCCGGAACCATTTGCTGCGGAAATGGCTTACAGAAAAGCTTTGAAGAAATTAAGGTATACTATTTTAACTCCTCTACAAATGGCTTATCTGCTTGATAATCTCGGAATGATTAGAATGAATTTCGGTGATTATACCGAAGCGGAAGAATTTTTTAGAAAAGCAGTTGACGAAAATACCGACTATCCCGTGGCTTATTTTAATTACGGGTGTATGCTGGCAAGAAGACAACAATACAATACCGCTGCGGTTTCATTTGCTGAAGCGGCGCGTTACGACAAGCATTTTATTAATTATGTTTCTTCGCATGCCGCACTTGATGATTTCAGAAAATCAGCTGCTTACACAAATTTTCTGAACAGTTGTAA
>JAOZSF010000095.1 GCA_029939815.1 bacterium | reverse complement strand
GAAGAATTTCTTGCGAGAACAAGATAACCATTCCCGGCTATTTCGTGTTGACTGTCGAACGAGAATTTTATTCCGTTTTTTAATTTCCAACCATCTAACGGTATTGAATTAGAGTTAGAGTTATAAAGTTCAATCCATTCGAAGTCATCATTTCCCGAAGGATTGAACATAATTTCGTTTATAATCACGTTCGCGTTTAAAAACGAAGAAATAAAGATTACAGAGATAAATAATTTCATAATTTTTTCACAATATTTTGTCTTTCAGACAAAATATCTTTTCGGGCAGATGCTATTTAGGGCTTACTCGAAGGAGTTTGACTCCGGACGCTAAATTAAATCCCCTCTTGAGAGGGGTGCCCTTTAGGGCGGGGGGTGTTATCTTTTGTTAATAATAAAATCAAAATGTCAATAAAAATTTCCGTTTTGTTAAATATTATCATAATAATTTATATTTAAAATTTATTTTTAATTAATAACACACCCCGTCAGCTAACGCTGCCACCCCTCTCAATAGGGGAATCTACCCTTTTCGGGCAGCGGCTGTTTAATCGAAAAACCAATCTGTAAATGGAGTCGGATCGAACATCAGGGTAACGATTATCAATAGTAATCCGAGTCCAAAAACTATAAACTGCAGAAAATGTATTTTAATATTTATCCTTAATTTCTTAAAGAACAACATAATTAACCAGCAAGGCAGCGAAGCGAAAGAAACCAAAGAAAACAACCAAAGCACTCTTTCATGAATTTCGTAAGATTTTATATTAATATTTTCGATCATAGGCTGAGGCCAATGACCGACAGCTAATCTGCAATGAATAGCGAGTGAGACATACAAGAGCCAGCAAATCAGCGGAATGAGCATTGGAATCCAAGTAACCACATTAAAATTTTTTGATTTTTTTGACTTTTTTTGAAATTTTGTTTTTCTTTTTTTATTTATTTTTTTCATTTTATTCAACTTCGATTGAATCAAGTTGGAATTCCCTTCCTTCGATGAGAGTCAATTTATGATTTTGGCATTTAGGACAAAAAGGAATATTCAAATCTTCAACTTTAGTGATAATATTTCCGCATGAATCACATTTCCATTTTGCAGCGACATCGTGGATGCAGAGATTCGCTTTTTCAGCGATGGTATCCGCAACGCAAACATCAAAGCAAAAGTTCAGAGCTTCAGGGATAACGCCGCTTAATTCGCCGCGTTTAACATGAATGTCAGTTACGCGAGTCGCGTTTTCGGTTTTTGCTATTTCGCATACGCGGTTAACGAGAGAGGTCATTAAAGCGAGTTCGTGCATAATATTAATTAAATAAGAGGTTTTATTTCTGTAGGATTAAAGCCGACTTGATATTCAATTATTTTGCTGAAGAGGTTTTTATTTGAAGCGATACATTTTCTCATAAACGGTTTTTCTTTATGCCATAAACAAACTTTCCCTCCCGCTTCTTCAATAATTACTGTTCCCGCGGCAACGTCCCACACGAAAATGCTGCTTTCGACATAAGCGTCGAGCCGTCCACAAGCGACATAAGCCATATCGAGAGCCGCGGAGCCGCTGATTCTCAATTTCTGTACTTCAGCGCTCAGATTATTGAAGTTATTTTTTTCTTCACTTTGAGGAGTTAATTGACCAAAGCCCGCACCAATCATTGATTGACCTAAATCATCGGTATTGGCTACGGAAATTTTCTTACCGTTAAGCTTTGCTCCTTTGCCGCGAATAGCTGTAAACAGTTCATTTCTAACGACGTCATAAATGACGCCGACAGAGATTTCTTTTTTCCAGAGCCATGCGATTGAGATGCAAAAATGGGGATGACCGTGCGAGAAATTAACTGTACCGTCAAGAGGGTCGATAATCCAAATACCGTTATTATTTATCTGTGATTCTCCGCCTTCTTCAGCTACGATACCGTCTTGAGGTCGATTTTGACAAATGATTTCAGTAATAATTTTTTCTGAATTAATATCCGCGGAAAGTTTTACGTCATGTTTTGTTCTTTTCAAAACACTTGCATCGGAATTCATCCAGGTTTCTTTTAAACCTATAGCAGCTGAACGGGCAGCCTCAACAGCGATATCAAGAATATTGTCAAAGTTTGGAATAATATTTGCCATTATTTTTTCGATGTGGTTTCATCAGTAGTAACCGGTTCCGAAAGCATCACGCCGAACATTGGCGGAGTAATCGCATAAGCTTCCGCGAAATCGCGGAGAGTTTCAACTGCCAGTTCGGTCTGTTTGGGCGAAGAGTAGAGGGCTCTGATTTCGCTTGCGTTACGTTTTAGAGGCGAAGCATTCACAGTAGAATCTTTCATTCCGCCGATAATATTTTCAAGAATAGAAATAATATTTCTTCTTCTTTGCTCTTCAAATCCTGTGTATAATTCAAAATTATCTTTCGCGGAACGTAAAAGTTTTGTTTTTTCACTAAGCTCGGAAATAAATTTTGTTTTTTCCGGATTGCGTTTGCTGCTCGATGACTGGCTTAAAGATTGATATACTGAATAATAGAGTTTTCTAACCTTCTCCAGCTGCTCAAGAATTTTACCTTTTCTATACGAATCTGCCGAGGCGCTTGCCCTAAGAATTTTCAAGCGATTTAATAACTCCTGAAGAAGGTTTCTAATTTTATCTCTTTCAGCAATTTTCTGAGATTTCTGTCTTTTTGTAAATCCTGTTAACCGTTCCGATGCGGCAGAAAGCTGGTCGAGCAATTTACACAGGTCGATAGAGAGGTCCGCGAATGAGCGTCCGGAGGTAGGTTTTACGAGAGGTTGTTTCTTTTTAATGGGAACATTATTTCTTTTAGCTGTATCAAATAAAATTTCATAATCTTTAATGAGTTTTTTAATATCACCATCTTGAATAAAGGTAAGATAGAGCACCTGTTCTTCCTCAACAGCATACATATACAAACAATATGCTTTGTACATTTTTGCTTCATCGAGATTTTTTGCGCTATCGTCAGACATTGCTTTTGTAAAATGTTCAGCTGCCCCTTCCCAGAAGCCGAGGTTCATGAGCACACGACCGTAAAGGTAATTATATTCTGACACACGACCGTATTTTTGTGCACAAGCGATGAGGTCTTGTTCCGCGCCCTTAAAATCATTATTTTGGATTTTAAGTTTTGCGGTATTATAGTAACACTCCATTAATTTATCGACATTTAACTTTGAAACCTTCGGTTGTAATTTCAAATAATCTTTATAATAAGCAAGGGCTTGAGAATAATCCTGATTTTCAAAAGCTGCATCTCCCAGAGACATATAACAAAGTTTAAGTTCATCCCGCATTGAGAGTTCAATGCTTGGGTCTTCTTCAATAGCGATATCGAAATTTGCAAGCGCAGATCTGAAAGTGCCGTTTGACAATTGCTGAATAGCAGCTTTAACATATTCATTAGCGCGTGAAGTTTTGCTCAAGTTATTAAGTTCATCGAGATTTTTTTTGTAAATTTCCGTTCTTGAATATCCTCGTTTAAGCAAGTCAAGCAAGGATGAAATTCTTGAAGATTCGGTTTCCGGGTTAAGTTGGAATAATTCTTCTATCAGTCTGCTTGCCTCTCTTTCCTCCATGATTTTGCGCATTTTATCAAGAGTAATATCAATTCCTTTAGCCACTTGAGTTTTACCATAGATATTTTTAAGTGAAAGGTAGACATTATATGCTTTTTCGTATTGCCCATCCGCCTCGAATTTTTGACCTTCTTTAAGAATTTTTTCAGCTTTTTTCTCAAGAATTGTCATAACTTCCGTTTCACAAGCGCCGATATATTCTTTTAAAGATGACGCAGATGAAGCCTCGGGATATTTTTTCCCTATATCTTTTAAAATTTTAAGCGCTTTTTCCGCCTGTTTATTTTTAACGAACTGTTCTGCAAGTTTCAAAGATTCTTTTGCGCGCGCTTCAGTCAATTCGGCAAGCTTTTTCTTAGCGCTTGAAGCCAATGAAGAGCTTTTGTAATTTTGAACAATTTGTCTAAAAACTTGAATTGCGGCATCATCCTGCTTTTTCTGAACAAGTTTTTCAGCCCGTTGATACAGTTCCTTAGATTTAAATTCAACAATAAACGGGTTGGTAGATTTTTCAAGTTTAGTCAACCGCTGCGCAGCGAGGGATTTAGGAAATTTTGTTCTTACATTATGAATAATTCTTTTGCATTTTTCATATTGTCCTTTTTTAAAGGCATTTTCCGCTGCCAGTTCAAGATCGGCTGCCAGTTCATCACTTATCCTGTCAAAAATACTTGGTTGAGTTTCTTTTGTTGCTAATTTAGGAGATTTAGTGAAGTTTTGTCCGTTAAGGTCTTTTATATAAAGATAGCCTTTTTCATCGATCCAAAAGCTATTTTTACCGGTGCTTCCGTATTTTCTTGGATATGCCGTACAAATAAAACCTGTTTCATCCGCGCGTTTTATTGTGAGAAAATATCCGTAATGAAATGGAGAGCTCTTAAGATTTACATCGAAATTGCGATATTCTGCAGACTGTAATTTTGGAAAAGAAACATATTCTCCAACATCGTCCTTATCACTATCAAAAACTTCGGCGTGCTTAACATAATATTCCGTAGTCGCAATATCTCTTAATAAATTCTCGATTCGTTCTTCATTTTTCACGATTCTGATCTCTGCGAAGAAATCCCATGAATACCATGCTGCAGCGGCTCCTATAATGGCAAGCCAGACAATACTGAACAACACCGCGAGCCATGCGGTTCGCCTTCCCGGTCTGCTTACATTACCTGAGCGTGTAAGATAAACGATACCGGTTATTCCACCTATCAACCAACCTATACCAAGAACGATTGGACCAAATGCGGCAAGTACGAGAGCGAGCCACGGAGTAATTGTTGATTCATGCTGCTGAATGGGTCTTTGCTGGGAAGGTGCGGGAATATCAATATTAAAAGAGAATCCGCATCGCGGGCAGAAATGAGATGCTTCATGTGAGAGGAAACCGCATTGAGGACATTGCTTTGTCACGGTTAAATCGTGAACTACTTCCGCGCCATTATAGTTTACAGCTTTTGGTATGTAATCATTTTTTTCTCCATCAAGAGATGTTATAAGCATTTCATGACCGGCAATAAATACACGGCTTCCAATTTTCAACGGAAGTCTTGCCTTAGTTACTCCGTCAACACTTACATCTCCTCGATGGGATATATCAATTACGAACCATTGTCCGTCTGTGAACTGAAAATGCGCGTGATATTCAGCAATACCTGCTCCTGACAGCACAACAGTATTGTCGGCCGCTCGGCCTATTGTTGCACCGGCATTGGAAATGATAATTTTTTCCTGCCGATCAGTATTTGGATATAAAATTAACTGCATATAATTTTTATATTAAAAAAGTGAATATCCTATTTTACGCATCATTTCATCCAATTTCGCCATCGGAAATCCTAAAACATTATAATAACAGCCTTCAATTCTGTCAATAATAATGCTTCCTGCTTCCTGAATGGCGTATGAACCTGCTTTATCAAGCGGGCTGATAAGTTCAAAATATCGAGTAATTTCTTTTTTTGTTAATGGTCTCATAGAAACTTTTGTTCTTAAATAATCTATTACCCATTTTTTGTTATCTGTGTCAAAGATAGCAAGCGCGGTATAAACATAATGTGATTTTCCTTGTAATTCTTTCAGCATTCTGTGCGCGTCTGTCATATTCTTAGGTTTACCGTAAATAACTTTATCTTTATATACGAGTGTATCCGCACCAATAATAACACCGGTTTTAACGCGAGGGATCACGTCTTCAACTTTTCCTTTCGCGTGAGTCATTACGATTTTACCCGGCCACGATTTCATCGCGTTGTTTTCTTCGTAACGACTGACAACAATTTCAAATGGAACATCAACCAATTTGAGCATTTGCTGCCGTCTCGGTGAAGACGAAGCGAGAACGATATGGAGTTTTTTGTTTTTCACTTCTTACTTTAAGATTGATTATTGAATATTGATTTTTATCTGTCTGTTCCGTCAAGCCAATCCCAGGCGAGTTTTCCCGCACCAAGAATTCCCGCATCATCTCCGAGTTCAGAAATTTTTATCGAGAACATTGGATCAAGTTCATCAGGACAGTAAAATCTATCAAGTTCATTGTTAAGACGGCCAAGGAACTTTTCTCCCGCTTTCATTAGCCCACCGCCCATAACAAACACGTCCGGGTCAAACGTCTGGGCGAGATTCCAGATAAGCATGGCCAAATATTTTGTGGCATCATCTAATATTTTTGAGCATAAATGGTCACCGAGATTTCCATAATGGACGATTTCTTTTGCCGTTATTTTTTCACATTCGCTTAACGCGGAAATAATTCCGCTTGCAAGATAATGTTTTGCGCGTCTTGTTATTGCTCCGGGAGCGGTATAAACTTCGTAACATCCGAAATTACCACAGGTGCACGGTTCACCTCCCGGAACGGCGACTGTATGACCAAATTCCGGCGCGCGACCTTTGGCTCCTCTAAAAAGTTTACCGTCAACAACAACTCCACCTCCAAGTCCTGTACCGAGAGCGATAGAAATTTGACATTTTGATCCTTTACCGGCGCCTTTCCAATTTTCGCCAAGCGCGATTAAGTTTACATCGTTGTCAATCGCTGCCGGTATCCCCCCGGAAAAATCTGAAAGATATTTTGCGAGAGGGGTTCCGGTATAATTCGGGATATGCGCCTGCATATATCTTACGAGTCCGTTTTTATGGTCGATTGCGCCGGGCGATCCGCAGCCGATAGCTGCGACATCTGCTTTCGAGCATTGCTTTTTTATAACATCTTCCAAAACTGAAAGCAGCGCGTCACGACCTTCATCAGCTTTTGATGGTTGATAAATGACATTTGAGATTTCGCCGCTTCTATCTACCAGCCCGGCTTTAACATTAGTTCCACCGATATCTATTGCAAGAACCACGTTTTTCATATTATAAATTCCATAAATTTTATATTTATTTATCTTCGGTTTTAATAATACTATTATTGTATGAAAACAAAGGTTATAAAGCAAGGGAAAAAGCATGAATAAAAAATATGAATTGCGAATTGTGAATTTGCTAACTCGTTCATAATCCTAAAGGAAAATTATTTTATGATATTTTTAATAGATTTTGATTTTTTAAAGAGCGA
>JAOZSF010000094.1 GCA_029939815.1 bacterium | reverse complement strand
TAGTCATATCAATGCTTCCTTGGCTAAACCAATTAATTTTTAACGGAATTAAAGCTTTGAAAAGTTCCTTAGCATAACTGTGGTTTGCGACAATATTATCATCAACAAAAAAGAGAATTTTTTTGTTTTGTAATTCTATTTCTTTAATAACTTCAGAAATTTTCCGAGTATAACATTTTTGGTTAAAATAAGTTTGAATAGCACAATAGTTGCACGAATAAGAGCACCCTCTTGAGAATTGCAAAAGAGAAACTGGGAGGTATCCTTTATTTTTAAAAATATCCCTTCTGGTAAAAGTATCTGGTTGAGGAACTCCTGGTTTAGAAAAATAAACCGGTTTTAATTTTCTTTTTTTTGCGTCATTAATAATCTCTATCCAAATATTTTCCGCATCACCAATCAAAATAGAATCGGCAAATAATTTTGATTCTTCAGGGATTAAACTTGGGTGCATGCCTCCTAAAATAACTTGAACATTTCTTTTTTTATATTCTTTAGAAATATCGTAAGCTCTTTTCGCCGTGAAAGTTTCAACAGTAATAGCCACGAAATCAGTTTCTTCATCAAACGGAATATTTTCGCACCGATCATCATAAAACTTAACCTCAACATCTTCAGGAGTCAAGCCGGCAAGAACGCCAAGTTGCAATGGTTCCATTCTGCCTTCATCAACGTATTTGGTGTTGCCGTTACTATTCGGCATATCGATTCCAAAATTAGGTTTTATTAACGTCAATTTCATGATTTAGAAAGCAAGCTCCATTGTTTGTTATAAATAGCTCTTCTGCTTACGTAATTACCTATCAGGAATATTTTAAGGTTTGTTAAAGAGTTTGCATTTGCTTTTTTATCCAAGCATCTATTAAAAATATTTTTAAAAGTATTAAATTTTTTTCTTGCCATAAAACATCCTTCAGCCAATTCATCTGGAGAAATATTTTTGGGATAAAAAGTTGCTTTTCCATACATATAATCTGGTTCAAGCCACCATTTATCATAAATCATTCTTTTTTCTTTCATTAATCGTATGTATAAATTAGTACCTGGAATAGGAGTTAAAGGATTAAAATTAGCTAAAAGCAGCTTGTTTTTCAAAGTAAAATCAAGAGTGTATTTGAAACTGTCGAGAGAATCTCCGTCATAGCCAAAAACAAAAGTACCATAAACCATTATCCCATTATCGCGAAATAATTGAATTGCTTTTTCATATTTTTGAACCGAAAACCATCTTTTATTCATCTGTTTTAGATTTGCCGAATTAAGAGTTTCAAACCCAATAATAACAACAGCACACCCACTTTTTGCAAGTAGTTTAACTAATTCTTCATCGTTTGCCACATCAATACTAATTTGACAAGAATATTTAATATTTAGTTTTGACAAATTAATTAAAAATTCTTTTGTTTTAGAATTGTTGTAAAGCAGGTTATCATCAGCAAAAAAAATAAAATTTTTGTTCAAAGTTTCTATTTCAGCAGCAACTTCATCTATTGGTCTATGGAATTGTTTTTTCCCATAAAAAGCATTAATAGAGCAGAAATCACAAGATTTTATACATCCACGTCCCCATTGAACAATATTTATCGGCAAATATTTTTTATTATCAAAAACAGACCTGTTAAACGTAGTTGAAAATATAGAAGTTAAAGCCGAAGATTTATAAAAAGGTTTAAGTTGATTTTTTAATAAATCACAAATAATCTCTGGCCAAATAAGTTCTGCATCCCCGATAACAACAGAATCTGCGTGAAAAGAAACTTCCTGTGATGCTAAAGTAGCGTGAGGACCGCCCATAATAACATGAACATTTCTTTTTTTATACTCTTTAGCAATTTGATATGCTCGCATGGCGGTAAAAACGCCGATTGTAATAACTGCCAGATCAGTTTCAACATCAAACAAAATATTCTCGATTCTGTCATCAAATAATTGAATTTCAATATCCGGTGGCGTAAGGTTTGCAAGAATAGCAAAAACCAAAGGCTGTGCAGCATCGCCAGCCTTAGAGCTTCCCATATTCGGTTGTATAAAAGTAATTTTAATAATAAAGTCTAAGTTATTTATTACTCAAAAAGCCGCCCAATCTTGTTTTCCGGGAATATAATTAGAAGGACATATAAATCGAAATGCCTTAGCGAATTTTCTTGCTTCTTGTACTTTTATTTCACTTTCTTCACGCATCCTATTTAATTCTGGACTAATTACTTTCCCGACATAATCATCAAAAGCCTTTCTTCTTGCTTCATCAGTGAGAAACTGTTTTCGGATACTTCTTAATTCACCAGCATCAAGCCAAATTCCGCCACACTTATAACATTCATCAATTTCTATTTCATGTTTAATGCTTTCAAAATGTTTTACCATAATTATTCCATTACATACCGGGCATTTTCTTTTTTTAGAAAAATCTACTTTTATGTTTTGATCACATTGAAAATCAAGAAGTTTTTCTCCAGCAGCTTCGTGTTGTTCGTCAACTTTTTCCAGTTCATTTTTATCAAACCAGATTCCGCCACACCCGTTTTTACAAACATCAACAACAATACTGCCTATTTTAACTTCTTCTAAACTTCTATCACATGCTGGACATATCATAACTAACTCCTTGTTTTAATTTAATTTTTTATTCTTTGGACCAAATCCGTGTATTCAAGTTCATTTCGTTTATAATAATATTGATGAGCCTAAATTGATCATCCATTTGTTCTACATCGTTAAAAGAGATTCCGGACTTGAAAATCCTCGGTTCAAATAAATCTTCTTTTATACTTAATGCTATATAAACATAATTTCCGATAAACGAAAACGAAATATTTGTTTTATACTTCTTTCTTATTTTTACCATAGCTTCCATAATAGCTGGTGTAAGTATATATCGAGCTTCTATTTGGCTGGTTCCATATACAATAAACAATTTTTCAAATTCTGGATTTTCTAATTTTATAAGTTGTCCTTTGCTTCTGAAAAAGTTAAAATTTTGTATTGGTTTATTAAAAATTGTTTGTTCCGGGAACACAAAAGTTTTTCCTTTTATTTCTTTATTAAAATCTATATGAGCAAAAAGTCCTTTAAAAATGGTATAGTAATAATTTTTATATCTTGATTGTGTATGCAATTCAGATAAACAAAACTCTGTTTTTTTTATTTGTCCTATAACCAAATCATCGCCTTCATATTTATCAACTTTTTTATCAAACAAAGAACTTGCATAATATTGAGTAGAGCTTATCATACCTTCAGGCGAATAATACCATGTTGAATTAATTATGTTTACAATTTTTTTTACAATATTTTCTTTAAATGTTTTTTTATAACTTTTTTTTTGAAATTTTATCAACCAATTAAAGATAGTCGCAACAACAAATAAACCAATTCCAACCAAACAAAAAAGAAAAGAATTAGAAATGTATGAATTTATTAAAGAGGTCGAAATATTAAAAGTTTTCTCCATTCGATTAATAGAATAAACATTAAACCATAATAATAAATTCGGAGCAATTAAACAAAAACCCAAAGTAGCCATTACAATAAATGCAATAGATTTTACCATTAAACTTTTTCGCTCTTCTTCAAAAGATTCTAAAATCGGTTTTAGTTGGTTTTCATATATACAACCTAACTTTTTTGTTTCAAGTGAGTTTACAACATCATCAAGTTGGTCATTGAATTGAAAAGATTGATCTACTGTTTTCATATTTTTTAAAATGAGTTATCGAAACTTACATTTTTTTGTTCAAATTCCGGGATTTCAAAAAAGTTTTTGGATTTAAAATTCAAACAATTAGCTATAATGCAACTTGGAAACATTTCTACTCCGTTATTAAAATCATTTACAGTAGCGTTGTAAGCACGTCTTGCAGCCGAAATTTGTGCTTCTACTTCTGTCAAATTTCGGTGCAAATTCATAAAACTTTCGCTTGATTTTAAATTTGGATAGCTTTCAACAGAAATCATAATACTTTTCATTGTTCCCGAAATTTGATTATCCAAAGCAACTTTTTCTTCGTTGTTAATTCCTCCGTCTATAGCTTGGCTTCTTAATTCAGTAACTTTTGTAAGCAAGTTTTTTTCGTGTAGCATATATTGTTTTACGACAGAAACAAGATTAGGAATAAGATCGTATCGTTTTTTAAGTTGAACATCCATTCCGCTAAAAGCATTATTCACAGAATTTTTCATTCTAATTAACTTATTATATTGAATTAGTATCCAAAAAAAGATAAAAAGAACTCCGAATAATAAAATAATTGTAATTTTCATTTTCATTTTTTTGCAATCGTGAATTTATTAGCAAGATATTCTGCAGCCTCTGTTAAAATATCGGCACAAAGAGATGCTGCCTTTTTCGGTTAATATTGCTCCGCCACATCGAGAAATTCTTTGATTATCTTCAAAATCTTTTGATACATATCCACCAGCTCCAACTACCATCTGATTATTTTTTTTACCAGGATTTTGGAACGTTAATAAATAGTTAAAAATTTTAGTCCAATTTTTTAATTTCGTATTTTTTAGAAACAAATAAATCATAAACGGCACCGCAAATTTTGAGAAATATTTTAGTTTTGTATTGCGCATATCCTTAAACAATCCTGATAAATTAATAATATCATCAAAAAAAATTAATTTATTATTTTTTCTAATTACAAGAAGATTTGCTACACAATCAGGATGAGCAAAAAGACCAAGCGGCTGATAAAAAGGAATAGGCCAAAAGTTATCTATTTTAGCTCCTGGCAAACATTTTGAAGAAATAACTTTTCTTATTATTTTTTCTCTTGTAATTTCTTCTTTTGCATTTTCTGGAAATCTTCCTGTCTCTGCCAAAACCTGAAAAGCGAAAAAGTTTGGAAGACTATGCAAATTAAGTGCCCATTTTATTAAGCCGTCAATTTCATTTTCATTATAAGAAGCGACCGTACATATTAGCCCAAACCTTAAATTTGCTTCTTGAATATTTTTAATCGCTTTAAGTTTTAAATCAAGATAATCTGTTCCTCTCATCTTCTTTAGAGTTGCCCTGTCTAAAGAATCAAATTGCAGACCTATTGTATAAACGCCTGCTTTTTTAAGTTGAACCGCCAGATTTTTATTTTTTCCTAATTCTAATCCATTTGTAAAAACAAAAATCTTCATTTTAAGCTGTCGAAGTTCCTTAATAATTTCGATAAGTTTAGGATGGACTGTAGGTTCGCCTCCAATAAGCATAACATTTTTTGCTTTTCTTTGCTTGGCGGCTTTTGCACGCAAAACAGCTTCTTCAACACTCATAAAAAAAGTTTCTTTTTTATCATGTGCAACATAACAAATAGGGCAAGAACAATTGCAAGCATCTGTGATATATAGTTGATTTAAGAAAAATTTATGGTTTTCTGGTGGAGTAAAATTTTCTTCGTATTCAACCTTTTGTCGCATTTGTTTAAAAATTTCTGCATCGTTTGAAACAATAATTTCTTTATCGCCGTTTGAACATAAAATTTTTGCGATGACATTATTTTCTTTCTGTATTAGGCTCACATAATGATTTTTTTGACATGAATGACAAAAAGTTTTTGTTTCCCCAATTTTTTTTAATATTTTCTTTTTCATAAAATATAATCAGCAAAACAAAGAGGCACAATTTTGCCATCACGAACAGTTGAGTTCGGACAAAGATCGCAACAACTAATTTTACCTTTTGAAGTTATAAACGGCGCATTTTCAAAAACAAATCTTTTTCCTCTCAAACTTTTTTTTCTTAACATAGATTTAAAAAGAAAAGATATTGAATTAAAAAAATTAAGTTTAGCAAGACCATTTATTAAAACTTGAATGCCGATTATTATTATTGAATTTTGCTTAGAATAATAAATATACCTTCCGGCAATTATTCTACTAATACTGAGTAACATTTTATCTGCCCAACAAGATTGTATTTTGTAATAAATATATTTAGCGTTGTTATGAAGAACAGGAATAAAATAACTGATGCTTGCTTTTTCTTCTTCTTGATCTTTCGATGGAATATACGCATAACAATCAAGATCGAAATTTTCTTTCATTAATTTCAAAATATGACTGTTTCGTGTTAAAGACGCATGGAAAACTTTTTTTGTTCCTGATTTTTCAATCACTTTCGATATCGCAACCACATGAGTAGCAAAAAGAAAATTAATACTCGGAGTTTCAAATATTAATTGGATTAATTTTGGAATATTTGAAATTGAATCATCATAAATTGTAACATTTATCCCGGCATCTATCCCGTATGAAACAACTTTGTCTGCAATTGTTTTCCGCAAATTATTAATGTCTATTATTGTTGGATTATTAGGTAAATCTGGTCTTTTTTGACCTTCATCAACATGAATCATAATAACGTCAACACCTGCCGATTTAAGTTGTGGTAATATTTCATCATCGAGAATAAGTCCATTAGTAACTAAAGAAATTTTATGATTTCTTAATTTTATTTTCCGTACAATTTCACAAAGTTGAGGATGAAGAGTAGGTTCACCGCCTGTAAGAGAAACAGTGTGCACCTTTTGATGTTTTTCAATAATTTTTAGTTCTTCAATAATTTTCTCTACAGATTTTGTTTCATCACATTTTTCTCTATAACATGCCTTGCAAGACAAATTACAATTTCTTGTAATTTCTAAAACACAATGCGGAACGGTTTGTTTATCCCATGGAAGTTTTATCATGAATTATTTCATATCCTTATAAATTATTAATCGAAAAAATCCTAATATAATACTAATAACAAGGAGAATAACAAAAAACGACCAATATCTTGCAGAAGACATTTGGAAAACTTCCATAGTTTTTTCCGCAAAAATAAGACGCTGCAAAAGCCTGAGAACAAAAAGAACTAATCCTACTGAAATCAAGTTTCTGTTCTTAATTGGATTCCAAGCAGCTAATCCCATCATTAGCCCAAAAGCGATAAAATAACAGGCTAATATTTCTCCAATCACACCAAACTGTGGGCTTCCTATAATTGTCATTCCAGCCATTGATTTAGCAGCGTTTATAGCCATTTCACCTGAAAAAAGCAAAAGGAATCCCAACATAATATGGTAAACACCAACAAATCCAGCTAACATTCTGTACGGCAAAAATTTTTTAGTCATTTTTTTCTTCTGTTTTTAGTTATTAATAAATTTATTTGTTTGTAAACGTTTATTTCTAAATCCTA